>CAZMEG010000057.1:0-12179 GCA_964565205.1 uncultured Cytophagia bacterium | reverse complement strand
CGGCATCGGTGGCATAATTTGCTGTTGTAACTGGACGCAGTCCACAGATGGGCGCGGCCGCCTGCTGGAGTCGTTGCACTACCGAAGCATTATAGGTTGAATCCAGGCCATTTGCCCAAACAAGAGGTTCAGAAATTTCATAATTAATATCATCAGGTAGCCGAGCTACCAGTTCATTCTGGGCTTGTTCCAAGGTTTCATCTGGCAAAATTCGACGATCAATTTCAATGGTACACCGGTCAGGCACAATATTCACTGCTGTTCCACCGTGGATGGTTCCCACACTGAGAGTAGCACATCCCAGACGAGGATGCCGTTTTGTTTCGGACAGTTCTCGAGCATAATCCTGCAAAGCATGAATAATGGCCGCCATGGCATAAATAGCATTTTCGCCTCGTTCTGCATACGCACTGTGTACCGAGACACCGTAGGTGGTAATTCGCCAGCGGACTACACCCTTATGAGCATTGACTATACTCAATTCGGTTGGCTCCCCCACAATAGCCAGATCAGCTTTTAAACCGGTTTTCATCAGCGCCTTCGCTCCGCGGAAACCGTACTCTTCATCAGCCACAGCGGCCAATACCAGGTTGTAGGTTGGGTACCTGTTATGTTTTTTCAGATTATACATAGCCATGAGCATGGCTGCCAGAGATGATTTGGTGTCGCAGGCACCACGACCATAAAGGCAGCCATTTTTAATTTTGCCAGAAAAAGGATCAATCACCATGTTTTTTCCATCTACAGTATCAGTGTGGGCTTCCAGCAAGATAGTAAGCTTTGCGTTGACAAGCCAGGTAGCCACCACATTGGGACGACCGGGATGCACTTCGTATATTTCATAATCCAGGGACAATTTGCGAAAGAAATCGGCAATATATTCAGCGATAGCTTTCTCCCCATAGATGTCATTTTTCACAGTTGCTCCCATTGGGTTCACACTCGGTATGGTGACCAAGTCTTTTAATAATTCGGTTGTGGTTATGTCAAACATGGATTCCCTTTTAACTGGCAAAACTATTCATGGTCAAACTATTAATTCGTTGTGAACGTAGCGACATGACATGAGTTGTTTTGAACCTGCCAGGCTTTGAAAACCCGGACAGGTTTATTGTAAATCGCTTCTTAACGTAGTAGAACCATCTTTCGAGTTTTTATATAATCGCCAGCTTTTAAACGATAGAAATAAGCGCCGCTGCTCACAACTTTTCCAGCTTCATCACGACCGTCCCAGCGTACGGAATATTTACCGGGTGACTGTTTCCCAGAAACCAGAGTTCTTATCTTTCTCCCAAGTAGATCGAAAATTTCCAGCTTCACAAAAGAAGTAATGGGTAATGAATAGGTAATGGAAGTTTCAGGATTAAAGGGATTGGGATAATTCTGAGCCAACTGAAAATCACGTACAATACCCAGGGGATCGCTTTCCACAGAAGTTATGGTGGCATCGCCTTTGTAAAAATAAATTTTACCCTGGCTACTATCTCCCCATGCATGGGCAATAGCCGCCCACTCAATGATTCCATCTCCATCCATATCCCAGAGCGGTTGTGGTATATATAACCCATAAAAAGCCCCGGCGTCAGGATCCATTGGTCGAATTTTAGCCGCTACTTTGTCCACAATGGTTGCACCACCCAGATAGAGGTAATATTCGCCATTCACGCGCTCTCCTGTGACCGGATCCACATCGGTTGAGTCACGATGTGAAGAAAAAAGATAATCATCATATCCGTCACCGTTGATATCACCAATGGACCCCCCCCAGGCTAAGCGCCAATTTCTACCGCTATTGTCCACAGTGGAACCCAGAGTTCCTTCGGCAATATTATCAAAACCCGGACCACCAAAAAATAACCATTTTTGAGGTAAACCAGCAGCATATTTGAAAATACCCCGGGGCCAGATATTTGAAGACATAAAATCCGTATATCCATCCCCATTATAATCGCCTGATAATTGCCCGCTTAATTCATAAAGATACCCCATCAATTCACTCTGCCAGGAATCTTCACCTCGGGTGGTATCCTGTTTGGGTATAATTAAATCCGGAAAGGTTTGCCATCGATCCACAAAATCACTCCCACCATAATAAAAAAGTACCTTGCCATATTGTTCGGTTCTAAAAAATCGCGCGCTATCTTCAGTGGTGCTGGTGGCGGGTCCCTTCATCACATTAAGGTCATAAGCTCCATAACAGCTTAACAGAAAATCATCGATTCCGTCACCATTGAAATCAGCTACCTGCATTCCATGACTGGAACCCTGGGTGTTGTGCCAGTAACTGGGCATTTTGAAGGTAAAAGGCTGATCGTTGGTGGTGATAGGTCCTTTATAGACATAGCGAAAGCTCCAGTTGTCCACCGTATCCGGTAGTGCGTGCACCGAATCCACCGCCTCGGAAACGTCCTTCACAATATAGCTGTATAACCCTCCATGTTCACTCACCACCAGATCATCGATGCCATCATTATCAAAATCTCCAGCCTTTACTCGCCAGCCAAATCGAAGGTCAGGCGTAGGTGTAATATAACGACCTGGACGATCAAAATCTGGATGGCCAATTCTTACATCCGCCTGATGAACATCTCCGCTCAGGTCTGAAGCACCAAAATAAATATACACTGCACCAGCGCGGGTAATGGTATCCTGTGCGGCTGTAATACCCCATTCCATGGTTGCTCCCACAATCACATCATCAAAACCATCTCCATTTACATCTCCTACATCAAAAGCCGGAGCAGCAAAACCATTGGAAAACGGATCTTCAAAAGGACCCGCCGGAGCGCCAGGATTAAAAAGACGCACATCGGGTACCGTGCTTAATGCCCCTGTAACATCGCTATAATAGACCAGCATACAGCCAATGGCAGGTTCGCCTGGATTAGGCCGCGTATTTGAGCGCGTTACCAGATCCGGAAAACCATCCCCGTTAATATCACCAATACGAAAGCCATCAGCACCAACACGAAAATTCGTACCTGGTATCCCTTCAATTGTTGCCAGAGGTTCCGGTCTCATAATGGGCTGACTCATTATTGAAGAAGTTATGAACATCACTACACCTACCATCATAGTCAGGAATATTATCTTTCGCATGATATACTCCCTCCTCTCTGTTTTAAGGGTTAATATTATTAAGTTAATTTACAAAGTTAATAAAGTTATTTTAGTTAATTTTCACCTCCTTTACAATTTTAACAGGGTTCTGAAGATTTGAAAAAATTTTAGAATTGAAATTGAAAGGTAAACCTCTGCGCGTTATCCAGGATATCAAACCTGGAAAGAGCAAAATCCAGAAAAAGATGGGTTTTTCCGAAATTCAAACGAATTCCACCCCCGTAGTTAATCCCTTGGTCAGAATAACGATATTTATAGCCAGCTCGAATAAAGAAAGTTTTTTTCCAGCTATATTCCACACCAAAATTTCCGCGTTCTACTTCATCGATGGGATGATTCCCATCGGCAGCAAAGACGAGTCGGGAATCTTCGGAAGACATAAATATACTCTCCGGGCCCATGAGTTCAAAAGCGATGCCAATGCGGAAATTGGTAGGAAGCGGCCAGGTTAGAGTTTCTACCTGGGCTTTAATAGGAGTGGCAGCCGGTCCTGGTTTAAATGGAATCACTAAATCATCACCCTGCATTTTCATGCTGGTTCCATAATTGGTAAGTGCCATACCCAGGTGTAAACCACTGACGCCTACATCCAGATAGGAACCTATGTCAAAAGACACTCCGTTAGCCACTTCATTTTGAATGGATTGTCGTACATATTTGGCCGAAACGCCCACCGAAAAACGATCGGTCAGACGTCTTGAGAAAGTGATTCCAACGGCCAAGTCCGAGGCATCAAAAAAACTACCTGTTCCATTGGGCTCTTCGATAGTGTTTATTTCAATTTCGCCCATATTTAGTGTTACAAAGCTAACACCCAGGGCCGACGAATGTCCCAGTGGAAAGGCTATCCCGATAAAATCGTGACTGAGGTCGGCTATCCAGTCATTATGCGAAAACATGAAACTGACCCGGGGAACGTGAACGAGACCAGCCGGATTCCAGAATATGGCAGAAACATCCGTAACATTGGCTACCACAGCTTCACCCATTCCTGCTGCCCGGGCATCAATTCCTATTTTTAAGAATTGAGCAGCCGTTGAACCCTGTTGGGCTCTAATCGGGACAACCAGCATTCCATATATTAAAATATAAAAGAGTATAAGTCTTTTCATGTTGTTCTCCTGGCTTTTTATCGAATGATCGCCAGTTTACCTGTGGTTTTTCGTCCATCGGGGGTGACCACCACGTAAATGTAAATACCGTATGCCACCTCGATTTCGTTATCCGAAACCAGCTCCCAGTCATGGAAGCCCAGTCCTGCCTTGGTGAACCGGAAAAAGGGACCTGGATTGTCTGGATTGGGTGGCGGTAAAAAATCCTGACGATGTTTAATATGGCGAACCAGATCCCCGGCCACCGTAAAGATGTAAATATCACACACTTCGGGTAAATTCATGAATCGGATGGTGCGAAAATTCGCTTCTGTATCCCATCGTGCCTTCACGTAGTAGGGATTGGGAACCGCCCGTACCCGGCTCAAATCGATTTGCTGGGGGTCCACATAGGAGCGTGTGGTTTCAAACACATATACTGCATCCCGTGGAAATGGCTTCATTTCTCCCACAAACCAGCGATCCCCATCCCTGGGTGCCCGCGAATCGGGCGGCTGAATGGTCTGCAACAGAAACAACTGCCGTCCCGATGCATCCTTTCCCACAATAAAATCCGATCGGGAGGTGTTCCCCAGCCGATCGATGATGGGATTCCAGTTAGGGCCCCCGGGCTCTAGGCTCCAGGCTCCCGGCGGCTGCCCATAATCCGGATTGTCGGGAAATCGAGTGGCCCAATCCCCGACTTCCAGATACGGGGAAAGCTCCTCTCCCGTGTTGTTCACAAATACCCGCAAAGGTACCTGATAGGTGGCTTTCCCAAACCCGCGAAATGCCGGCATCGACACCGGATTTGCCTCATCGATCACAAACACAAAATCCAGCCCCCGGGCTGCCGAGCGTAAGGTCAAATCCCAGTAAGGCCAACGACTCCCATCGGCTACCTGCGATTCCCGATTCCAGACCTTTTCCACTGCGCCCGTAGGAACTCGCCCCACAAACTTCAACCGAAATCCATCAATCACCGGTACATTGTCGCCGCTTGCATCGGTCAACGGCAGATTCCGACCCAGCCACCGACCTTCTGTCACATCATACAAATTAAATCCCTGCTTATAAACACTATCCACCCCCACCTGCGTCCAGTCCGAAAACGTCACCTGATAGGTATGCCCGGTAATCCTCTGGGGATCCAGGACTTCCACCTCCACCCAGAAACTGTCCTCCGGGGTAATTTTGAGCGCTCCCTCCGGCGCATGCCCCAGTACCGTTCCATTGGGCGGCGGCTGCGGCATTGCTCCCACAATCCCACCACCCAGCGCATTTTCCAGAGGCGGCAAATCCTTGGTCGGGTCACTTCGGGAGTAGGCGGTGATTGCATACTGATAACTCACGCCATTAAACACCGTTGTATCCACAAACGTGTGTCGAAGACCCGTATCATTGCCCAGCCAAAAATAGGGATTCAACGGGTCAGGCCCTTTAATGCCGTTCGCCTTATCAAACTGGGCCAGCGGCCGAACTCCTACCACATTGCCCTCTGCATCCATGATATCCTCCCCCCAGGGGGCCACTGCAATCGAGGAGGACTCTCGACGGTAGATCTTGTACCCCTCAAACAACGGGTGGCGCTCGGCCCGATCATCCCAGTACAAGATCACCCGCCGGTCTCCTGCCACCGCCGAAAGCTTGGGCTGTGGTGGCGGACTCGGACCCCGAAACCCGTTTCGCGCCATGTCGTGCATCACCTTCACATGCTCCAGTAAATCTGCCTCATCACTTCCCGCCACAGGGCCCCATGAAGCCGTCACCACCTCTCCGGGCTCCAGATCAAACGGCCCTGTCATGGCAATAAACGCCCAGTAAGAGCCCTGCGGTTTGTTTTTTGGAATCCAGTCCGTATTGTCAATCCGATGATCTGGCCCGGTATCATGAAAGTACTGCGAAGGATCGCCGGGCAAATCCGGATCATCCGGA
This sequence comes from uncultured Cytophagia bacterium, assembly GCA_964565205.1. GTDB lineage: Bacteria > Zhuqueibacterota > Zhuqueibacteria > Oceanimicrobiales > CAZMEG01 > CAZMEG01. The sequence goes on along the minus strand of CAZMEG010000057.1, from coordinate 6,033 downwards.
TTGCTGCTGATCACAGCCCACATCCCCTCATCGGTCAACGGGCCCGGTGGCTCGAAGAAATGAAAATCTGTGATCCCCATATTCTTCGGTGTTTCTAAAACCGCAATCGCCGCAACGGCCGGCTCGTGACCCGCCGGTATCCGATCCCGCTGCGGATCGTACACGTAAAACAAATCCGGCTTGGTCGGATCCGGATTCCAACCACTGTTCATGGCCACCAGATAATCATCGTTGAACCCGCCGATGTCATCCTTCAACTGAAAATAATAGCCGAAATAGGCTCCTCGTATCGGCTTATCACTGGTGTTGTGAATCCGCATATACACAAAACTGAAATCCTTGGCAAACGACCGACCGTAATTGTAGATCTGCTCCTCGATTTCAACCCCGAGGGAGGGCTTGTTGATGTTGTACTTGTCATTGAATACCATGTAAATCTCCCGATCCGCCACCGCCCAGGGCGCCTCCGTGTCAAATCGGGAAAGCTCATCAAACCCCTCCGGCAATATTCCGGGCCACCAGGGTTTGGCCACTCCATCCCGCGGATCCACCCGCAACGGCCACGATCGTGTGGGACCGGTGGGCACATCACTGTGCGCCGCCGCCACAAAGGAACCCGTACTCCCCAATATCAGCCACTTGTCTGTATGAATGCCAGAGGTCACATTGCCTTCCTTTTGCAAGGAACCATCTTTGGGCATCCAGTCCTGCGGCGCCGCCCTATTCTGGCTGTACGATTCGATCACATTATCCTCCACCGCAAAAATGATGCTGGAAGTATTGGCATGCTGTCCATCGGTAGTATGTGTGCGTAACGGCCAGTAGAAGTCTGTCTCCGCCCTGCCATTGAATATGCGACCGTAATTCATAGTGGTCCATACCAGGCCCGGTACCGCCTTCCAGGCCAGGGCCACCGCATAATCCTCGGACCCTGTGGGTTGAGATGTAAATTTATCCTGGGCCATTAACAGGGTATTAAAACAAAGTACTAAAATACTCACCTGCACATGCTTCATGTTAACACCTCTATTTACTCACAGATCATAAAATCTTTAATTAAAAGAAATCAGACGGGCGCTTCTCTTTCTTTATGATAAATAGTAATGTAAAAGCGAAGGCTTCCCGAACAAGAAGGGTTAATGGAAATATCCTAACCCACGCAAGCGCGATTCCAGCAACTTTTGCTCTTCCTCACACAGAGATGCCTGACGATAAGTGTGTTCAGAGTTTTTCTGAACAATGCCTTCTTTTCCTTTTTCCAGAGAAGCGGTGGTTTTATTTAAAAATACCCCCAGAATCATAATAAAAAACATGATGATTTTCTTCATAATACCTCTCCATTATTTCATAATTCTAATCTCATACCCAATCTAATTTGACGGGGTGGTCCCTTGGCGCTGGGATCGCGAATAAAATCGGCGCTACGACTGCTTTGTGGTCCGGCATCCCAGAGTCGTCCGGTGTTGGTATAAACCCACAAAGCATTATCTGTATTGAGCAGGTTGGTGATACGGCTGAAAAATATCAGATGGCTACTACCCAGATGAAATTCTTTGGAGATGTCCACATCGACCTGATAAGTCCAGGGTCTCCGAGAAGAGTTGGTCTGTAAAATTCGCAGCCAGAAATCCCAATCACCCACCGCCCGTTGTGTGGGTGTGTAGGGCAATCCACTTTTGACCGTAAATAGCAAACCTATTTTTGTACCGCCGAGTAATTTTTTACCCAAAATGGTCGGACCTTCATTGTACGGAAACCAGAAGTTGATATTTCCACCGATGGTATGACGGCGATCCCAGTCCAGATAAAAATCCCTGCGAGGTCGTAAACGATCGTTGGTGGAACCCCAGTAAAATTTGACGCCTGTTCGGGAAGTGTTTTCATTACCACGGGCTATAAGAAAAGTATAGTTGAGGTTGGCAGAAAAATAACTGCTATAACGTTTATTGATACTAATTTCAAACCCTTTAGCGTTAGCATAATCGGAATTGTTGAACACAGCATACTGGAATGGGAAAAAGTTGACCCACTGGGTTCCCAAAAGATCAAAAATATCACGATAGTAAAAACTGACATCCACTGCTACATAATCACCAATGGCCTGTTTTAAACCTGCCTCAAAGGCAATAGTCTTCTGCATTTTGGCATTGGGATTACCGGCCAGAGCTATGAACCTCTGAATATCATGGGAATAAAAAATGTCTCGAAAATCGGGGCGCTGAACAAAATGACCATAAGCAAAATGAAAAGCCAGATTTTCCGTGACCGGATGCGAAACCCCAATGCGTGGACTGAAATAAATCTGTTCCTGGGCTTTCTGTTCTGGAAAATATTCAAATTTACCATCGTCGTTGACAAATCCTGGCAGATAGATATCTGGCCACATGGTAACGGTCTTATTATCGTAGGGATAATTGGGACCCCGTTCAAATCGACTACCTTTACCCAGACCATTCGGGTTGAAATAATCCATACGCACTCCAATGTTGACGATGAGGAAATTATATTCGATTTTGTCCTGAATATAGGCGGAAACCTCCAGAGGGCGTCGCAGATAATCCTGAAATTCATGCACTCCGCCAGGATATGGTCTCAAATAAATGAATTGTTGGATTTTATGATCCAGCAAATCAAACCCTGCTTTGACCTGATGAGATTTATGAAACTGGCTTGTGATATCCCATTTAAAATTCCAGCTCACCGTGTGCGAATCTTCTACCTGTATATCATGGCCACGATAAAAGAATCCATTTTCCCAGCGTTCTGGTTGTTGGTAATCCGTTATAATGGGGTCAAAATCGGGATAATCTTCCCGATTGATCACCAATCGTAAACCGGGCACATTGCGTTTATAATCTGTTGCAAAGCGAGATACTTTAAAGGTATAGTAAGTATTGGCTGAAATGGAATGGGTGAGCAAAAAACTATATCGATTGGAAAAGCGACGAAAATGACTGTAATGGTCGGGTAAATATTTCCAGTCGTGATTATAGGGTTGCCAGTATTTACGTGTCTGATGTCCGGTGAAAGAAAATTTGAAGGCTCCTCCTGGATTATAAGCAACCTTCTGGAAAAATTCTCGCACGATATTATACCCGAAGGGCAGGTAGCTATTTTCATTTAACATGCGTCCACTGAGGAAAAATGTGGTTTTCGGGAGAAGTGGTAAAGCCCCACTCATACTGCCTCGCAGTTGCCCCAGTAGCTGGCGATCCAGTTGTGAGAAATGATCCTGTAGCTTCCAGGGGCGGTAACGCAAAGAATCATTGGGTCCGGGATTTTCATCGATAGCCACACCGTTGACCCGGCGATACGGGCTCGAATTAACCATTGGGCTGAGATATTCAATCTGGAATTTAAATTCAGGTGAAGGATCTTTCGTCACCACATTGACAATACCCGAAAGCGCCCTCCCGTATTCTGCATTGAAGGTTCCTGTAAGAACCTGAATTTCCTGCACAGCATTTTTATCCAGTAAGATACCATCGTAATTGCTTGTATTTTGTTCGGTAACGTAAGAGCCGGCAAATAATTGATTGTCCGCCAGTCCCAATGTCAGGGAGCGATCATCCTGTACACCGCCGTAATTACCAATTAAGGGATTGGATACGTCAAGACCATCAATCATATAACCAATGGAATTCAAGCGTCCACCACGAAGATGCAAACCATCAGTGAATCCACCCTGAATTTTCACCGCATCGCGAAAATCGGTTACAGGCATAGCTTCAATTTCTTCACTGGTAACCACCGAAATTTTAGCCGTGATGTCCTTTTGTACTAAGGGTCGTTCCGCCACCACTACTACTTCTTCACCTTCCACGAAGGACTCGGAAAGTTGAAAATTCACTTCCGTAGTTAAATCCACCTGAACCACCACATTTTTCTTGACCACCGTGGCATAACCGATCATTTGAGCTCGTAATGTATAAGTTCCCGGCGGAACCTGTAAAATAAAATAAGTTCCATCCTGGCCAACCGCCGCACCCATATTGGTACCTTCTACTATCACATTGGCACCGATTAAAGGTTCACCGGTTTTTGCATCGGTAACTTTTCCGGAAATTTTGCCAGTCACCCCCGCCCAGCAAATCCCCGGAACAAGAGCTACCATCCACAAAATATTTTTTCTGGCCTTAAACATGGTAACTCCTCGTCTTTTTAGTGATGATTTCTTATTGAGAAAACAATCCCTTCCTCCTCTGTACTGACCTGATGCTTTACCCTGGTTAACTCTTCATGGTGGTCTATAATCTTTTCCATGGCCCTTACCACGTCATCCAGATCGGCGGGTGATCCCAGCAATACATTTTGAGGCAACCAGATACTTTCCTCACAGGCTTTTTCTGTTACCGGGCAGCAGATTTCCTTGTAATTTCGTTTTAAAAATTCCTCATTTCGTAAATAAAATTGTTTGGCTTCTTCTAAAAAATTTTCTTTATAAAGAGGTGTATAGCCGCGACTTACCGGAATACCTTCGGCTTCTAGGGCTGAAAGAATTACTGGCCGTGGTATATCCTTTAAATTCTGTTTTAGATATTTGAAAACCAGCAGGTGGAAACCATGCCTGGTTGTGCGCTCATCTATACCGAGTGGTTTAAACACGGGATTGTCAGCTAATTTTTTACACAGATATCGACCATTCTCATCTCGAACACGGGAAAGCTTTTCCGCGCGGGGCATTTGGGCTAAAAGTAATGCCGCCTGAAACTCGGTCATTCGATAATTCCCCCCAAGAAAGGGATGATGATACCAGGCCCCGCCTTTAACACGCCCACAATTATGATAGGACCAGCAGCGATCAGCCAGTTTCTCATCACTTGTAAGGATAATGCCGCCCTCGCCCGAGTTCATATTCTTACTACTCTGAAAACTGAACGAAGATAAATGACCGAGACTGCCTACCTTTTTACCACGCCATTCTGCAAAATGGGCATGGGCGGCATCTTCAATGACCAGTAAATTATGCTTCCGGGCAATTTCCATAAGGGCATCCATATCGGCCGGATGACCGGCCATGTGTACCGGGATGATGGCCCGGGTTCTGGAAGTGATGGCTTCACTAACCTTCCCAGGGTCCAGACAATAAGTCTTGGGTTCAATATCTACAAAAACCGGAATGGCATTGACATTGAGCACGGCAGTCGCAGTGGCGACAAACGTATAAGGAGGAATAATCACTTCATCACCTTCACCGACCTTACCAGCTTTTAAAGCAATTTCCAGTGACACCGTGCCATTCATCACCGCAATGCCGTACCTGGTTTCATGAGCACGAGCAAATCGCTTCTGAAATTTTCCCACAAAAGTGCCACCAATGCCCCATATATCACTTTCTAAAACCTCCAGCAAGGCTTTTCTTTCCTCCTGATCCCACATGGGCCACCGTGCGAATGGTTTTTTACGAACCGGTTCCCCACCTAAAAGAGCTAATTTCGACATGAGCTTATCTCTTCATCTTCATTATTTAAACCACATCTTCTTCAAGTACCCGACTTAGATTCTTTCTTTCTATCTTCACCGGGTATTTAATTTTTAAATCCTCAATGAATCGATGATATCTATTTTGCTTTTTTTCCTCAATTAATTGATGGTAAATTTTATTTTTCACTTCATCAAAGGCGAAGGGCTGGCTAGTCTGGCGATCCAGTAATTTGATTATGGCTATGCCTTCGGTTATATAAGTGGGACCCGCAATTTCACCAATTTTCAGATTTTGTGCCAGTTTAAATACTTCAGGATACTGGTGCTGGACAATATAGCCCAGATCTCCACCGCGCTTTTTGCTGTAGGAATGTGTGGAGTAGTATCTGGCCAGTTCGGTAAAACTTTCACCCTGACGTGCTTTTTTCGCCACCTTTTCGGCCAAGTAAATATCCTGTAATAGGATCAAACCCACGCGCAGGCGTTCAGAAGGGGTAAACTCCCGGAGATGGGTTTCATAATAGCGACGCATTTCCTGCTCAGTAACTACCAACTCTTCTTGAAGTTCCTGCTCTTTCAACCAGAACCTCATTAATTGTTCTTGAAAAT
>CAZMEG010000056.1:0-12212 GCA_964565205.1 uncultured Cytophagia bacterium | reverse complement strand
GGTATTCATTTTAAGACAGTTTTAGAGATTTAATCAAACAGGGCTAATGTCACTTTCAGGCATTAGCCCTGTTTTTTTATTTTTTTTATAGTTGCAACTTGACAAATTGCATTTTGTTTATTATTTTTACTTATCCTTATTAAAGAGGAGGTAACAGCCTTAATTTTATTTCCATAATTAAAAATAATTAACTTACTCATGACCGGTAAAATTTTAACTTCATTGGTGCTTGGTATATGTTACCTTCTCTCTGGTCAGGAGCTCAAATCTCAAGTTGATCCCAGGTTTAATAAACCTACCATTGATGATGATACAAAATTCACAACCGTTGGCAGTATTGGTTTAACTGTTACAAATTTTGGAACTTTTGGGGATGGTTTTGCCATCCAATCGCCTGTGGATCAACCTTCCTGTGAATATCCCAAAGGTTCAGGGATTGAACATTTGTTTGTAGGTGGGCTCTGGGTCGGAGGGAAACGAGATGATGGAACGATTTTCGTTACCACGGGCGCGCGGGATATCCCTGCTTTACGAGATGTTGCGGCTGGTTTTGAATTTACCAATTCAGATGATCCCAACGATGTAGTTCGAGAGCGCTCCAGTTTGTTGGAAAGCCCCTTTTTTGATCCAGAAGCTATCAGTCACCAGGATTTCATTGCAGATTTTACCGATTCCAATGTGGTGGTTCCTGGTACAAATATTCGCATTCCTTTGCACAATCCCATAAATATTTCGGTACACCTGGAGACTTATGCCTGGAATTTCCCTTTTGCCGATGCCTTTGTTATTTTTAATTACACTATTAAAAATACCGGTAAAAAGCGTTTGAACGAAGTTTACGTATCTTTGTGGGGTGACCTGGTAGTACGCAATACCAACATTACCCCACCTCGAGTGGGGGCTCCCTTCTTTCAACATGTAGGGAATGGGTATGTCGATTCACTTCGAATGGCTTATGCCTTTGATTTTGATGGTGACCCTGGATTCACAGATCCCGGATTATATGTGGCTTTTAAATTACTGGGTGCCACTCCCCAGGCCAACGATACCACTTATAAAGTAGCTACCAAATACAATGCCTGGCTTTTCCGGGATACAAGCGATCCGGAGCTTTTCTCCCCACAAACCGATATCGAAAGTTACGAGAAGCAGCGTATTGGTCTGGATCCCCTCATCATGCGTAATCGAATAAAAGGGCGCCGGGGTAACTTTATGACATTGCTTACCACAGGTCCTTTCCAGAGCTTGGAACCGGATTCTTCCATCAACGTGGTATTTGCGGTAATTTGTGCAGGGAAATTTGGCAACGATCCCAACGATGCCGATACGGAACAGAGCAAACAAAATTTATATACCAATGCTTTCTGGGCCCAGACCGCTTATAATGGGGAAGACCGCAATGGCAACAATATCTTGGATCCCGGTGAGGACCTGGATCGGGACGGCCAGATCGATCGGTATATTTTACCTACCCCACCTATTCCGCCCAGAATCAAAGCCATCCCATCCGATCGAAAGGTAACCCTTTACTGGGATCGTTTAGCTGAAGAATCCATCGATTTCATCAGTGGCAAAAAAGATTTTGAGGGTTACAAAATCTATCGAACACAATTGGGGGAGGACCTGCCTGGCCGCGATCTACTTTCTTCATTTACTCTCATTGCTGAGTTTGATTCAGTCAATGGGATAGGCCTGGATACAGGATTTGATTTTGTTCGCTTGGATAAACCTGTGACCTTTGGTGAAAAGGCTTTGAATCCTCTAACCGGCGAGGAGGAAACAGTATTTTACTATTACAAGTTTGAAAACACCAACCTTCTGAACGGCTGGCAATATGCGTATGCTGTTACCGCCTTCGACCAGGGCGATCCTTCCATTAATCTGGGTAGCTTGGAAAGCAGTCGTCTGGCTAATGTGGTGCGTGTCTTTCCGGGAAGTCCCACCTTGGAAAATCAACAACAAACAGATGGTAAACGAGAAATAAAAGTCGGTGTGTACCCCAATCCTTATCGTGCTCATGCAGCCTGGGATGGTAATCTTGAGCGCGAGCGCAAGCTCTATTTTTACAATTTGCCTTCCGATTGTATCGTCCGAATTTACACCCTTGGAGGTGACCTGGTAGATCAATTTGAGCATCACGCCCCTACCTATGCCGGTGAAGGTATTCAGTGGTTTGAAAAATTTTCACGTGGTGATCGAGTGTTTGCCGGAGGCGAACACGCCTGGGATCTGGTAACAAAAGATGACCAGGCGTTAGCCTCTGGTCTCTATTTTTTTGTAGTTGAAGATTTAAATTCAGGTAAGGTACAAAGAGGTAAGTTCCTGGTAATTAAATAAGGTGAAACCCCTTAAAATACAGGGCTTCACAAAATTCGATGACTTTAAAAAGATAAATGTATCAAATTAAAGATCCCTCTCTTGGCCCAGGCGAGGGAGATTTAGGGGGGTGTGGTAAAAAAAACAAAAAAGGAGGTGAAAATTTCGATCAAATTTTGCTAATCCACTTTATTGTTTAACTTTAAAATGAGGAGGAGACAATGAAGCGGTTATTTACATTTTTCATGGGATGGCTATTTTTTGTGGCAATCGTGCCAGCGTTAATGGCACAAGACCACCTTCTGATCACTGAATTTGCAGTAACACCTACGGAGGGAGAATTTATCGAGATTTACAATCCAACCGACCATACCATTGATCTTTCAAATTATTACATCACCGATGCAACCTTCGCGAATGGAGGAGTTTTTTATTATAAAATAGTGACTGGAAACGGAGGAGGGGGCGATTTTTTTGATTTTAATGCAAGATTTCCTGATGGTGCGACCATCGCTCCGGGAGAACATCAGACCATTGCTATTGCCGGTGATAAAGCTTTTTTCGATACTTATGGTGTTTTACCTACTTACGAACTTTATGAGGATAGTACAGATTTTGCAGATGACCGACCCGAAATGCGTGAGGCCACGCCAAACAGTATTGCCACACCATTCAATTCGACTCGTCCAAGTGGCCTTTCAAATAGCGGTGAAGTAATCATTCTTTATTACTGGGATGGTCAGAGTGATCTCGTCCAGGATGTAGATTATGTGGTCTGGGGTGATAAAGTGGAGGCCGTCGATAAAACCGGGGTCAGTATTGACGGTCCCGATGCGGATAGCGAACCATCCACCTATTTACCCGATACCCCGATTGATGAGCAACATGTGGTCAATGCCGATAATGACGATGATCCTAATCCTCATGATGATGGTATGTCTGCTCAGCGCCGATTGAATGTGGAGGATGTGGAAAACTGGCTGGGCGGCAACGGAATCACCGGACATGATGAAACCAGTGAAGATCTTTCCTGGCGGGGTGGCATCTGGTCCATCAATGAGCCACCAACTCCCAATAGACGAGCTCTTGGGGACAGCCTGACCATCGCCGATATCCAGTTTATTCGAGCTGATAGTATCGGTGAAGAAATTAATGATGATTCTAAATTTCTGGGCGATACTCTGACGGTTACGGCGATTGTTCAACATAATATGCGAAAATTATTTCTGGGAGCTCGATTTGGTGGCTTTGTGACCGATGAGCACGGAGGTCCCTGGAGTGGATTTTTCATTATTCAGGATGACTCCACCGTAGGCGGTACAAATATCACTGCTGCTCAACCGGGGGACAAAATAAGAATTAAAGGGGTGCTGGGTGAATTTCCTACTACACCGAATACAAAGAGCATCACCCAGTTGTTTTTAATTTTGGATCCAGTGACTCCTATCGAATTTCTCGATTTTGGCCAGCCCCTACCTGATCCGATTTTGATGACGCCGGCGGATCTTGGTGCCACCGGTTCTTTTGAGGATCCAAAACTCACGGAGCGCTGGGAAAGTACATTGGTGCGCTTTGAAAATCTTACCGTTTTGAGTAACTTTCCCGGACAGCCGGGTAATATCATGACCGCTGGTGACGAAAGCGGAACCATTGCCATCGATGACTATTTTCTGGCTTTGCGACAATTTCTGGACAGCAATCAGGGAGTTTGGCCTGGATTTCCACCTGGTACCCGTATCAATATTACCGGATTTCTCCGTGATGTAGTTACGGGGGGCGTGAGTCGAACCACGGTGAATCCACCCAGTTTCGATGCCATTGAAATTGCTTCCTCTCCACCCGTGATTACTAATATAACTCGAAATCCGGTGGCGGTAACTTCCGCCGATAATGCGGAAATTACAGCCGTTATAACCGATTTGCAGACTACCGTAGCCAGGGCCTCTGTGCAATTTCGGGTGAATGGCGGTCCATTTCAAACCGTAGCCATGACCAACGTGGACAGCCTGTATACCGGAATCATTCCTCCACAGCCGGATGGTTCTTTTGTAGAATATTTTCTTAGTGCTGTGGATGATACCGGAGACAGCACCAGTGTGCCTGGAGACACTTCCGCTTCCAAATTCTTCTATTTCGTTCGAGATGGTGGTTTGACTATTTTTGATTTACAGTTTACGCCTTTTCCAGACGGTAACTCAGGGTATAACAATATGGAAGTAACCGTGAAAGGCATCGTAACCACCGATACCAGCGATTTTTCTTTTTACTGGATTCAGGATGGCACCGATCCCTGGAGTGGTATCTGGGTAAATGATAATGTAAACAATGTTAAATTAGGGGATGAAGTTCAGGTGACGGGTACGGTACAGGAAAGATTTAATGCCACCCGGATCACGAATGTTACCGAGGTCGTGGTGCTGAGTGAAAACAATCCCGTACCGGAACCTGTAGTGGTTAAGACGGGTGATTTAGCCTCAGGTACTACGGCCGAAAGCTACGAAGGTATGCTGGTTCGTGTGGTAGACGTTACAGTCACGGATCCTCGACCGGATGGCTTTCCCGGATTTGGTGAATTTGTGGTAGATGATGGTAGTGGGGGTGTCCGCGTAGATGACCTGGGAAACTGGGATGGTCAGACACCATCCAATGTGAATCCTGGTCCCGATACGGCCTTTGTTGAGGGAGATCAATTTACCTCTATTACCGGAATTCAACATTTTACCTTTGGTAATTACAAAATAGAACCGCGTAATGAATCGGATGTGGTGCCCAAGCCGGTTTCGGTTGAAGATAATCCCGCTCAGCCATTCACTTTTGACCTGGCACAGAATTACCCGAATCCTTTTAATCCACAAACCACCATTAAATTTTCACTGGCAAAGAGAGGTAAAGTAACCATTCAGATTTATAATGTACTTGGTCAAAAGATTAAAACGCTGATCGATGCGGTCAAACCAGCAGGAGCTTATTCGATAGTCTGGGATGGAAAGAATGATATAGGTCTACCGGTTTCCAGTGGCGTCTATTTTTACAAAATGAAATCAGCCGATTTTGTGGAAGTGCGTAAGATGCTATTATTGAAGTGAGGAAAAATCGGATGCCTGTCCCCGGCGGGCTTTCCCGAGCGGGGACGGGTATCCTAAAATAGTAGGCAGTAGGCAGTAGCAGTGGCAACTGAGATGGTTAAAAATGTTAGTTCTAGTGCATGCTATAGCGTGTCTTTTAAAATGAAGGTATAGAATTAACTTTTACATGTCTATGTTAAAAGTAATAACAAAAAATATATCTTTTAATTTAATTTTATTCAATTCCCTTTTTCTGATTTTTTTGGTCACGGGTTGCTCTGAAAATTTCACCGACAATCCCCATCCTAATCAACCGCCGGAGACTTTTATTTCCATTTTTACCGATAGAGAATTGAACCCCACCGTAAGTCGAAAAACTTTTAACTGGTGGGGTGATGATCCGGATGGGATGGTGGTGGGTTTCATTTATACATTTAAAGAAAATGCTAAAAATGTGGAAACCTGGGATAACAACGCCCCGGATCCTGATTGGACTTTTACTACGGAAACCCAGAAGACCTTTAACCTGCGACTTTCTGGTACCGATACCGTTTATACTTTGAAGGTGAAAGCCATCGACGATATGGGGGCCGCTGATCCTACGCCGGCAGTACAGAGCTTCCCCATAAGAAACACACGTCCGGTGGTGGAATTCGTGGTGGCTACGGACGTACCCGAAACTACTTTTACTGTGGCTACCTTTGTCTGGAAAGGAACCGACCTGGATGGGGACGATACCATCGCCAAATATCAATATGTTCTTGATGACACATCTGATGAATCAGCCTGGGTGGATATTGACCCCAGATTGAATTCCATCACCCTGACCGCAAAAGATGGCCTCACCGAGGGGCCCCATGTTTTTTATCTGCGTGCTGTTGATATCGCCGGGGCCAGGAGCAATATCATTCGCATGCCCCAGAGTGAGGATAAGATCTGGTATGTGCGTGAACCTAAAAGTAAATTTCTACTCATAGACGACTACAATATTGCTGACAATACAGATTCCTTTTATCGAAAAACCTTTAAAAACCTGGTGGGAGAAGTCGATATCTGGGACATCAAGAGTCGACAGAGAGCTCTGGAGCCTCCTACCACCACTGCATTCACCCAGACCCTGTTTCTTTTCGATAGAATATTCTGGTATGCCGATACCGATCCCAATCTGGAAAAGGCTCAGGTCAGTATTCCAGAATTTTTAGAAAGAGGTGGTAAAATCATCATGACCACAACTTTTCCAGAATTTATCACCAATGAAGGCGATCCCCTGGAGTTCTCTCCGGTAGATAGCCTGGGAAAGAAAATCAATCGTATTACCCGTAATCAACTGGTGATTCCTGCACCAGAATATGAAGCTTTAGGATTTCCACAATTGCAGGTCAAAACCGCTATTATTCCTAACGTCTTTCCATTGGTTCCTAAAATCAGTTCGGATACACTTTATGTTTTGCCAGAAAAACCGGAATCCTGGCCGGGCACACCTGTTATGGGGGTCGTAGATGGGACATCCAGTTTTGTCTTCTTTGGCTTACCTTTAGCCTCCCTGGATGGCCTGGGGACGGTGCCCCAATTGCTCGAAAAGATATTAAATGAACTATTTTAGGCAGGTGATATATGATGAAGCTGCAATTAAAGATATTTTTCATGGTTTTAATTGGTTTTGTTTTAAACAACCCGGGAGTAGCCCAGTATAAGGGCACCATCAAAGGACGGGTTGTCGATGCAGAAACAGGGGAAGGGTTACCGGGGGTAAATGTGGTGGTCAAAGGTACCTATTATGGTGCGGCTACCGATCTGGAGGGGAATTTCGTCATATACAATGTGAGTCCGGGGGTTTACACGGTGGAATTTTCCATGATTGGTTACAAACAGGTACAGCATACCGGTGTTAAGGTTTCGGCTGGCGAAACCACCACCCTCAACGTTAAACTGGAAACCACGGTTCTGGCACTGGGACAGGAGGTGGTGGTCATCGGAGAAAAGCCCCTGTTTGACATTGAGGATACATCCAGCCGCAAAAGTATCAGTAGCCTGGAAATCAAGGCAGAAGTGGTACAATCGGTGCAGGATATTGTGGCCAACCAGGTGGGGGTGGTTAAAGAAGATGACGCCATTCACATTAGAGGAGGACGCGCCTACGAAAATGCTTATCTGGTAGACGGGATCTCCGTACAGGATCCACTTTCCGGGACAGGCTTTGGTTTGCAGATAAGCACCGATGCCATTGAAGAGATGGAGATCATCACCGGTGGCTTCAATGCTGAATACGGGCAGGCCATGTCGGGCATTATCAGTGTGAAGACCAAAGAAGGCGGCGATAAATACCAGGGCACCATTACCTACAAGCGAGATCATTTTGGTAGTTTTAATCCAGGTTTACCCTTTCTGGGTACATTTAGCACACGCAATAATCACAGTTTCCGAACCGATATTGTCGAATTCAGTCTGAGTGGCCCGGAGCCATTTTCTCGATTTGTTTTACCGGCGCTGGGGTTAAAATTGCCGGGTAAGTTTAGCTTCTTTTTCAATTTTTACATGAATATCAGTGATACTTATTTAAAACATCATGCTCGTCAGCTCTATTCATCGATTTTTCACGGAACTACTTTTGCGCCCCGTGAAGATAATAACTGGTCAGGCATGCTGAAATTAACCTGGAAAATAGACCCTGCTCACAAATTGATCATTTCCGGGACCGAATCTGTATCGATTAACCAGAATACACAATCCTTGCAGACCAATTTAGAATTTGTGGAGCCCGGCCCCGGCTATCCCTATGAATTTCAAAATAATCTGGATAATTTCAATACATTTACCCATTTAAATAAACAGCTTTCTTTAACCTGGGTGCATACCCTGAACAACAAGACTTTTTACGAACTCAAATTTTCCCGCTTCTTCACCCATTTACGAAGCGATGTTAATGGTAAACACTGGACCGAATATCAGGAACCTCAGGATATTGTGACCTTGCCCATCCAGTATTTTTTCAACGAAGATAGTTCCATTGTTTCCGTTTTGCCGGGGGATGGATTTTATGATTTTGGCGATGGCTTTACCTGGCATGACCACTTTGTGGAAGAATACACCTTAAAATTTGACATTACCAGGCACACGGCTAACAATGCACATGAAATTAAAGGAGGGTTTGAAACCAGCTTTGCTCAGATGCAACTCATTGATATTTTTAAACCCTGGTTTGGTGAGCTGGGTTTAAATAACGATATTTATCGCGTGGCCCCTGCCTATGGTAGCATGTATATTCAGGATAAATTAAAATTTAAAGGCCTCATTGCTAATCTGGGCGTTCGTTTTGATTACTGGTTTCCCGGTAAGTTTGTGGAAGATGCCATTAATAATCCCGACATTATTACTATTTCTGAGGCCACCAGGGAACAATTCAAAAAAGACACCTATTCATTATTTGGACGACGCTGGCGTGGAAGAATCAGCCCGCGCATTGGTATTTCTCATCCCATTTCTGATAACCAGATGCTATTTTTCTCCTATGGCCATTTCTCCAAACGCCCCAAACCTCAATTTGTCTATGCCAAACTGGGAAAAAATAGTGCTAAATCTACTTTTCAAAAATTTGGTAACCCCAATCTGGACTATGAAACTACCGTAGCCTATGAATTTGGTATTCGACATAAATTCACCGAAAACGATGTGTTAACTTTTACAGCATATTATAAAGACATTTTTGATTACGTAACTACGGTCAATTTCCGTGGCACAGGACGTCTTGCCGGGCGTACTTTTACCACTTATTTAAATCTGGATTACTCTCGCGCCCGTGGCATCGAAGTTGAATATCGAAAACGGGCGGGAAGCTTTTTAACGGGTTCCATTAGCGGGACCTACTCTATTGCCACGGGAAAAAGCTCTTCACCCGACGATGCTTTTCTGGTGGCTCAGGGTACTTTAAATGAAAAACCCATTACTGAGGATTTTCTTATCTGGGACAGACCCTGGCAGATCAGTGCTGTGGCAAATTTCAATCTGGAGAAAGGTAAAGGTCCCAAAGTTTTTGGGATCAAAATCCCGGACAACTGGAACCTGAACATTCGTGTTTTTGCTCAGGCCGGCCGACGCTATACGCCTCAGTTTTTCACCGGTAATTATTTACCCAATGGCCGACCTGAATACTCCAGCGATTTAGATCAGAACGGTGAACCGGATGATCCTTTTGGTAAGGTGGGCGCTACCTGGTTCTGGGTTAATTTAAATTTCAAGAAATACTTTAATATCAAAGGCCTGGAAACCACTTTTCTGGTTGAAGTGGTGAATTTGTTTGACCGAAAAAATCCACAAATAATTAATCCAGTTACTGGACGCGCCTACGAATTTGGTGATCCAACCCCAACGTTCTGGAACGATCCCCTGTTCCCCGATACTCAGGCGCCGGTAAGTCCTTTTCCGTTTAATCCGGCGAGATATTTAACTCAGAGAAATGTTAAAGTTGGCCTGTCGTTAAGATTTTAAATCGAGTAGAATCATGAAAAGAAAAATTTTAATTTTCATCGCACTTATTTTAAATTTGAATTTTGTAGACAATTTACACGCCCAGTTGATTCCAATTCTGGGTAGCCAGCGGGCCGGTACGGCCATGGCGCAATTTCTCAAAATTGGTGTTGGTGGTAGAGCCGTAGGTATGGGGGAGTCTTTTGTTGCGATAGCCAATGATGCTTCTGCCCTGTACTGGAATCCTGCTGGAATCGTACAGTTTGAAAAAAATCAGGCCATTTTTTCTCATGTGAACTGGCCGGTGGATGTGAAACATGAATTTTTTGGTTATGTACACCACCTGGGTACAGTAAGTGCTATTGGGATCAGCATCACGGCTCTCACTACCGATGATATCGAAGAAACCACCGAATTCCAGCCCCTGGGTACCGGTAATTTTGTCTCCTTCGGAGATATCGCTTTTGGGTTAACCTATGCACGAAAAATGACCGACCGCTTCAGCGTGGGCTTCACCGTGAAATATTTTGACGAAAACATAGCAGAATTACATGCCCGAAACGTCTTTTTTGATTTCGGCACTTATTACTGGACGGGTTTTGGTTCCTCTCGTTTTGCCGTGTCCATCATTAATTTCGGTACCAATGTAGAACCTTCCGGGAGCTTCGTCCGGCGTGATGGCACCAAAGTGGATAAATTTCAGGATTTTTCACCTCCAACCATTTTCCGCATAGGCTTTGCTACAGAACTTCTCGACAACGATGAACATAAAATAACCACTTCTGTGCAACTGAATCATCCGAACGATAATGCGGAGAACGTGAATTTGGGCGTGGAATACTGGTGGAACCGATATCTTGCCCTGCGGGGTGGTTATCGAGCCAATGTGGATGAAGAAAGTTTCACCTTTGGCGGAGGTCTGGCCCTCCCTCTAAAAGTCTTTGATTTGAACCTGGATTTTTCCTATACCGATTTCGGCAGACTTGGCAATGCCAGTCGATTTACAGCTGTAATTAAATTTTAAATCTAAATAATTTATTGTGTGGCCCTGGCAGTAAACAAAAAGATACCTGAATGCTTAAATGTTAAATCTCTAATTAAATAAATGACAAAATTTTTGTGCATAAAGAAAATATTATGAAGCAGAAACTGAAATGTACCACTATTATTACTCTCGGTCTTTTCGTGTTAATTTGTGCCTGTGGAGGGGAAAAGATACCCCTGCCCATGCCTACTGAAGAAGAAGATGGTACGTCGGCCGTGAGTGATACATTTTACATTCAGTTGCGTCCTGAGTGGGGACCGACCACCGGATACGATTTTAATCAACCCAAAGATATTCATCTTGGAAGAGAACCCTTGATTTATGTGGCAGATACGGGAAATAATCGTATTGTAATGCTGGATCTGGCTGGTAATGTTCTGGGGATTTCCCAACCCATTCAGAATCCGGTAGCCATTACCCAGGATTCCAAGTTGAATTTACTCATAGTGACCGATAGCAATAAAATTTTTCGGATTAATCTGGTGGCCGTGAATCACCAGATTGAACAGGCGCCAGTGGAGCTGGTTTTTGAAGAAGTGGATAATCCAGACCGGAGATTTACCGGAATTGCAGCAGCCATTACCAGCTTTCAGGGGACCACAAGAATTTTTTACTATGTTACCGCTACGGGTAACGATAAAAAAGATAATCAGGTGCTCATCTTTCCTGAAAATTTTGATGTTCGTGTACCCGATGCGGTTAATCTGGAACCAAATGGCCTTGGAATTCTTTCCGCCTCTTCACCCAGTGGTATTACTACCTTGCGAGATTTTAACACCGATTTTATTTTCTGTATGATCGGGGAAAATAATTTCAAAGTGCAATGGATTACGGCAAGCGAATTTGGTTTCACCGTGCGTCTTAACCCGGCCGACGGCAACTTCGATCTTTTTCAGCCGGGTAAATTTGATGCTCCCGAGGATGTCACCGTGGACCCGGAGGGCAATATTTATGTGATTGATGCAGGTCTGGATCATTTATTTAAATTTTCTTCTCTGGGGGATGAATTACAATCGTTTGGCGAAACCGGCAGTGGAGAAAACCAGTTTCTTAATCCGCACGGGGTAGGCTTCTTTGATCGAACGCTTTATGTCGCCGATACGGGTAACAATCGTATTGTGCGTTTCCGGCTTAACACGGATGTAAAATAATCACAAATGGATTAATGGAGAGCTGGATTACTGGATTAGTGGAAAAGATCAATCATCTATTAATCCATCTTTCCAATACTCCACAAACCAAACCATAAATTACAATAGTGATTAACTCCGGATATAACAACGAGGTTAACTCCCATGTATTTTAAATCTGTTTTAAATCGA
>CAZMEG010000055.1:0-12426 GCA_964565205.1 uncultured Cytophagia bacterium | reverse complement strand
ATATTTAGTCAAGCAAAAATTCTACAACTCTGAGTTTTATTACTGGTAAAATACCGGGAGCTAAAATTATAATGTTGGATTTTAAACCTCAAATTAAAACATTGATTGAAGAAAGCATTCAGGTGAAAAGGCGTGCTTTAGAAACAAATACTGAAACGTTAAATGAAATAATTAATGTTTTGCGACATGCACTAAAAAATGGCAATAAGATTTTGTTGTTTGGCAATGGGGGCAGCGCCGCCGATGCCCAGCATATTGCTGCAGAATTTGTTAATCGATTTTTACAAAACCGCCAGGCACTCCCGGCTATTGCTTTAACGACCGATACCTCTGTTTTAACTTCCATCGCCAATGATTATAGCTTTGAAAACATCTTTTCCCGACAAATCGAAGCTTTTGGAAAGAATGGCGACGTAGCCATTGGCATTACAACCAGCGGCAATTCCCCCAATGTTATTCGAGGAATCATCAAAGCCAGACAACTGGGATTAAAGACGATTGGTTTTACGGGAGAACATGGGGGAGAATTGCGAGATAAAGTAGACCTATGTTTATGTGTGCCTTCACATAATACCCCAAGAATTCAAGAGATGCATATTACGGCGGCACATATTATATGTGAATTACTTGAAAAGGAACTCTGCAACGAAACGCCTTAATCTATTTTCTCGCAATTATAGTACTTTGTTTGTATTAATTTCTCTGGAATAATCTGTTTTAACTTTTTATAATTCAGATAAAGAAATCATAACAATTATTGTTTTCATAATTATTTTTTATTAAATTTGATTTGCATTAATAAAAATTAAGTAAGGGGTTTTCATGGAGCTAATAATGCCGCATGGCGGTAAACTGATTAATCGCATTTTACATGGTGATGAACGAAACGAGGCTTTAAACCGAGCAAAACATTTAAAGAAATTAGTTGTTGGGCCAGTGACCATTTCCGATCTGGAGATGATAGCCATTGGTGCTTTTAGCCCACTGACTGGATTTATGACCAGAGCTGATTATGAAAATGTAGTGGAAAATATGCGACTTGCCAACGGGCTGGTGTGGAGCATTCCCATTACCCTTGCCGTTTCCAAAGAATTTGCAGATAACATAAAAGAGGGTGAAGAAATCGTTCTCGTGACCCCTTCCGATTATCCCCTTGCCATTATGAGGGTAGAAGAGAAATTTACTTATGATAAAATTCGTGAAGCCCGACTTGTATATAAAACTACTGAAGATGCTCATCCGGGTGTTGCCAGAGTTTATGCCCAGGGTGAGATTTTGCTTGGCGGTGAAATATGGCTCTTAAATCGACCGCCTGATCAACCTTTTAAGGAATTTCGCCACGATCCTGTACAGACTCGCCGTATGTTTGCCAATCGTGGCTGGCGCCGCGTGGTAGGATTCCAGACGCGCAATCCCATTCATCGTGCCCACGAATATATTCAAAAATGTGCTCTGGAAATTGTCGATGGGTTATTTTTACATCCTCTGGTGGGTGAAACCAAAAAAGATGATATTCCAGCCGATATACGTATGCAAAGTTACCAGAGCCTCTTGCGTGATTATTACCCCCCTGATAGAACTTTGTTGGGTGTGTTTCCAGCCGCCATGCGTTATGCCGGACCGCGGGAAGCCATATTCCATGCGATCTGCCGCAAAAATTACGGTTGCACTCACTTTATTGTAGGCCGCGATCATGCTGGAGTGGGAAACTATTACGGCACTTATGATGCCCAGAAAATTTTTGACGAATTTGAACCCGAAGATATTGGCGTCATTCCGCTTTTCTTTGACCATACTTTTTATTGTAAAAAATGCGGAGGCATTGTTTCTGACAAAACCTGCCCGCATGACCCTGCAGAACGTCTGATTTTAAGCGGCACTCAGGTACGGGAAATGTTACGACGAGGTGAAGCACCTCCTCCTGAATTCACCAGACCCGAGGTGGCTAAAATTTTAATTGAAGGATACCGCCGTTTACAAAAGGATACGGGTCAGCAAATTAAAAAACAGGAACCAGAGGAAACTAAATCCCCGGCAATTAAAGCTTCAGGGGGTTCAAGGAAGTTGCTGGTTATTGGGTTGGACTGTGTGCCTCCTGAATTGTTATTTGATAAATTTACCAACGACCTGCCTAACATTAAATATCTCATTGAACATGGTATTTATGGCGAATTGCACAGTTGTACGCCCCCTATTACCGTACCGGCCTGGGCTTCTATGATGAGTGGTAAAGATCCCGGACAACTGGGTATCTATGAATTCCGTAACCGTTCTGATTATTCTTATGAAGGCATGAGCATCGCCACCTCACGAGCTGTACAGGAAGAAAGAATTTGGGATATCTTATCTGACCGCGGCAAAATGGTCACCCTGGTTGGAGTACCACAAACCTATCCTGTGAAACCAGTGAATGGTCAGTTAGTTTCTTGCTTTTTGACACCCTCAACTTTAAGTCAATATACCTACCCCAATGAACTGAAGGATGAAATTGAAAATTTAGTCGGCGAATATTTACTTGATGTACCCAATTTCCGCAGTGAAGATAAAGAGGCTTTATTAAGAAAAATTTATGAAATGACCGAAAAGCGCTTTCGAGTAATTCGCTATTTGATGTCCAATAAACCCTGGGATTTTTTCATGTTTGTAGAAATGGGTACCGATCGCATTCATCATGCTTTCTGGAAATATTTTGATTCCGATCATAAAAAATACCAGCCTGGCAACCCGTTTGAAAATGCCATACACGATTATTATAAATATATTGATAGTGAAATCGGGCGATTGATGGAAGAATTGGATGACCAGACCGGCATCTGTTTACTTTCTGATCATGGTGCTAAAAAATTAGATGGCGGCATCTGCATCAACGAGTGGTTGATTGCCAATGGGTACCTTACTCTCAAAGAAAAACCAGAAGGTGTTCAACCCCTTGAAAAAGTGGAGATCGATTGGTCCAGGACTTTAGCCTGGGGGGCTGGTGGATATTACGGCCGTATTTTCTTAAATGTTAAAGGCCGGGAGCCGGCCGGCATTATTGAACCGCAGGACTATGAAGCTACCAGAGATGAGTTAATTGAAAAAATCAAGACTTTACAGGATGAGCAGGGGCAACCCTTAAATTCTCGTATTTTCAAACCAGAAAATGTTTATAAAAATGTAAAAAATATTCCTCCAGATTTAATCGTTTATTTTGGGGATTTAAATTGGCGCTCTGTGGCCAGTGTGGGCCTGAATCGTATTCATACCCTGGATGATGAGTTGGGACCGGATGGTGCCAATCATTCAGAACATGGTGTGTTTGTGTTTTATGATCCCAGGAATCCAGGTGGAGGACAAAAACTGCAAGGTGTCGATATTCTCGATATAGCGCCTACTCTATTACATATCATGAAAGAAAAAATCCCTCAGGATATGGAAGGCAAAGTTATTCTCAATTAATAATGAAAAGGCGAAAAGATAATCGTAATTCGATTCATGTAATATATAAGAAGGAGAAACATCTATGACTCAAAACGACAAAGGATTTACTGTCTGGTTTACTGGATTACCCTCATCCGGAAAATCTACGCTGGCAAACATGTTAGCTCGGGTCTTACGAGATATGGGGCGTAAAGTGGAAATTCTTGACGGCGATGTTGTTAGAACCAATCTCAGCAAAGGATTAGGGTTTTCACGGGAAGATCGGGATATCAACATTCGCCGAATTGGCTTTGTCTGTCACCTGCTTAGTCGTAATGGTGTCGTGGCCATTTCGGCTGCCATTTCGCCTTATCGCTCTACAAGGGATGAAAATCGTAAACTTATCGGTAATTTTGTCGAAGTTTATGTAAAATGTCCACTGGAAGAATGTATTAAACGGGATGTAAAAGGTTTGTACAAAAAGGCTTTATCCGGTGAAATTCAACAATTTACCGGAATATCCGATCCTTATGAAGAACCTTTAAATCCAGAAGTGGTGGTTGAAAGTGATAAAGAAAGCCCTGAGGAAAGTTTAAATAAAATACTGGATAAGCTGGTTCAACTCGGCTATCTATCTCCAATGGAAAAAACCCAGGAAATTACTGGAAGCTAAAGGAGCATCTATTTAATTGAAAAAATTAAAATAGAAGAATTTTTATGATTTCTAATGTCTATTGAGAAATTAGATAAATATAAAATTGAACGGGAACTTTCTGCAAGGTTGTGTTTTACGCTTTATGAAGCCCTCGATGAAACCACCGGACTCAAGGTCTTTTTGAAATTATTAAACAAAAATTTCTCAATAGATGAAAATATTGTTTATAATTTTCTGAATACAGCTCGTATTCATCGCATACTTGACCATCCACAGATTTGTAAAATTTTTCACTTCGGTAACGACCTCGGTAACTATTTTATCATCTCCGAACCGGTAGCCGGACAACCTTTAAGTTCTTTTACGAAAGAAGACCTGGCGTTTTCATATCAGGAGTTCTTTGATTTTACCAACAAATTAGCTAATACATTAAATTACATTCATCAAAAAGGATTAATACATGGCGTATTAACTCCTCAATCTATTTACTTAACACCGGATAATAATGTTAAAATCGATGATACGGGTTTTTTGTGGTATATCCCTGTAATTTTGAGAAGTGAAAATGAACAGGACAAATATTTTGTCAATTATTTAGCGCCCGAATGTATTACTGACTTCAAAATTGTGGATGGCAGAGTTGACATCTATTCTCTCGGGGTAATTCTTTTTCAACTTATTACCGATACCTTACCCGTATCTGATCAATCCTCCAATCGAGCATTACTTTCGCAATCTCTCGACATTTCAGAAAATTTTCAGGAATTAATCATTAAATGTTTAGAAAAATCACCGGACCAAAGATTTCAAAATTTTACAGAATTCATTGATTTTCTTAATAGCGTTCAGGAAGAATTGTTTGGTACGGCTCCATCTCTGTCCAAAAAAGAAGAACATCCGGTTTTCGACTTATCCGAGTCTCCTCTATTAGAGGAAGAAGAATTTACATTTAAAGCGGAAAGTACGGATAAAAAGTCAGAGGATAAAAAGGCCTCGATTGCTAAAATTGTGGTCCCAATCTCTGTATTAGGTCTTGTGCTCATCGCTATGTTGACCCTGTTCCATCGTTTCTTTAAAAATAAAACATCTGAAACAATACCCCCATCAACGGTTCAAGAAACCATAAAGGCAACTGTACCGGCAGTGGGTGAGGCGGTTTCTACCTTAACACCGGAAGAAGAAACGCAACAACCAGCACCCATAGATTCGAGTGAGGCACTCCAGGAACCCACAACAGGTAAAGTAACCGTTCCCCCTTCTCTTGAGGAAAAGCTTGCCAAACCTGAACTTATACCATTAAAAATTTCTGTTAAAGGCAAAGGGAAACCTTTAATTGCCAGTGTGTATATTAATGGCAAATATCAGGGAAGGACAGATAATCTTGGACAAATTGTTGTAAAAGATCTGGAAGTTAAAAAAGTTTATACCATCCGGGTTTCAAAAATTGGTTATTTTCCTCAAACTCAAAGGTTAACTTTAAGTCAAGAAAATGCAACGCTTAAATTTAATTTAAAACCCATACAAAAAGAAAAAAAGCCACAAGAATGGGCCAGGCTTGTTCTGGAACCTTTACCCCGGG
This sequence comes from uncultured Cytophagia bacterium, assembly GCA_964565205.1. Lineage (GTDB taxonomy): Bacteria > Zhuqueibacterota > Zhuqueibacteria > Oceanimicrobiales > CAZMEG01 > CAZMEG01. Next base: position 6,793 of record CAZMEG010000055.1, on the reverse strand, counting down.
CTGATTCTGTTCAGGTGGATGATAAATACCTCACAGGAAAGGCTCCATTTTCTATTCAGGTTAAACCGGGTAAACACCGGGTTCGTTTTGTTAGTTTAGCTGAAAATCGTGCCTGGCAAAAAGAAGTGGAAGTTCAGGCAAATCAAGTTTTGCGGGTCACGCACGATTTTCGACGAGTAGAGTATGGCCGCGTGGCCGTCGCTTTAAAAAATGCCTCTCAATATGGTTTCGCTTTTGTTTTTGTTAATGGGAAACTGTGGAATGACAAACATAATACCACACCTTTAAACCTTAAATTACCGGTAGGACAATATACTTTCTCGGTAAAAAGGGAAGGATTTACTGCCATACCCTCTGATACCACTATTCAGGTAAAGAAGAATGCGGTTCAATATTTGTCGTTTAAGCTGGTAAGGACACCCTGAATTTATTGGCCCGGTGGTGTAGGACGATCAGGAGGGCCGGGCAAGGGTTCCACTTTTTCCCCTCCCCCAATAACTGTTTTTATTAAAATCGCTGTTGCCGTGACAACACTTCCTCCGGTAACCCATGCCCACCATTTTGAACCCCCTTTCTTTATAGTACTTACCAAGGGAAGCGTTACATGAATGGTATCTATTTTGCCAGGCCTGAAACGAAACTTGGCAATATGTTCCTCATAGCCCTTTTTTGAAAATAATACCTCATAATCTTCATTAATGATTCCGCAAAGCTGAGCAGGAGAAATCTCGGTGTAAATTAAATTTTCATCCTGAATTTCCAGCATTTCAACATTTTCAGGTTCGGTTATAAAATAGAGACAACCTACCATTTGCTTGCGGATGTTATTAAATAACTCAACCAGATCTGGTGGTATAAGGGCTGTGTTTATCTTTTTATTAGGATGAATACGAATAGCCTGCTGGAGATAGCTTTTTATCCTGGTCATGGGTGAATCCTGACGGGAGACAACAAATCCAAGATATAGATAGGCTTCAAAAAGAGCTTCTTGATCTCCAGGAGGTGTGATCAGCGTGGCATTTTTTAAAACATTGTAAGCGCTATCAAATTTGGCCTGCCAGAAAAGTTGCTTCCCGTATTCCAGGCGCTGCTGATAAATTTTAAAATTTTGTCCCCAGCCAGGCTTGAAAAAAGTTAAAATTACTAATGTACAGAATAAATATTTTCGATTCATTTCCTCTCCAAAAGGTTTAACGAATTAAAACAGCTTTTCGAGTAAATCGAAAATTTTGTGCATTTAACTGGATTAAATAGACTCCTGTGCTCATATCCTGACCCTGATCAGATTTTCCATCCCAGGTTACTCGATAAAAGCCTGGCTTCTGTACCTGAGACAAAAGAAGACGTATTTTTTGGCCAAGGATATTAAAGACCGTAATGGTAACCAGACTTTGTCGAGGTATTTCGTAGGAAATCACCGTACTTGCATTAAAAGGATTTGGATAGTTTTGATGCAGGGCAAAGTTTCTGGGAATGGATTTTTGTACAACATCAGATTTATCGATAAAGTCTGCGGTCCCTGTAACTAACTGAAAATTTCTCATCAAAGTCTGCTGGTCGGGCAAAAATGTGTATTTGGGGGTCTTGCGCAAATTTATTTGCTGTAAAGTTTGTAAATCTAAGAGAACTACCTCATATTTTTCGGGTAGACTTTCCAGATTTTCAAAAATCAAAGAAACTTCTGCATTTTTTATATTAGTTTCTACTTGAAAATCCCAGATCATGCCATCTTTAAAAACGGGCCGAAAATCAGTAGCAAAAAATCCGTTGAATTGTTGCCAGTCCTCATGTGGAAAGCGTACGGAAACATATTCTCCCACAGGTGGAGGTTCCAGATAATCGTAGCGATCCCATTGAGTACGGGCCTGTTGGGCTACTCCCAACCGATTAAAACCATCCCGGGCCTGTTGGCAAATCGCTTGAATATTAATAAACCACTCAACTTCTGAGTTCAACTTTTGGGTTACGGTAGAAGGAATGGTAGATGTAAAAGCAAAAGGTGGGATGGCAATGATCACATTGTCCGCATTGCTATATATGGAATAACCTTCCCAGGGCTCAAGTATGGAAACCTGATCGGGTAAAAGCCACTCTCCCCGATAAGTGTAAGGTCCTATTACACTATCCTTGTCTCCCTTGATAACCTGAACTTCATTCCATTGGACAGAAAAATTAAACGGGATACCGATATCGTTCCAGCCCTTTCTCAAAGTGAGTTGAAAAGGCTGGTTAGTGGCCACAGTTTTACCCACACCGGAATCCAGGCGTTTGTTTTGGTCCCGGACAATAAGCCAGAAAGCTTTGCCAGGCGTCATGAGGTCTATATTGGGAAACTCCCGATAATTATTGGTGGTCGGATTGAACTGAAACAGGCGCCACTTTTTAGGGTCATACGTACCCAGATCATCTTCCAGGATATCACTGGCACCCGGTCTTTCTGCATTAAGCGGTACCGAAATCATACGAAAGGCAGTTTGAAGATTGCCGGCCGGTTGCGGTGAGGCCTTGGCCAGTCCCTGATTATTTTCACCGATAATTCGAACCGCGATATTATGCGGTCTTTCCTGCCAGTCCTGTGCTGGATCGTATGAAAAATTGACCCCATCAAAAGCCCGGATATAATAATTTATGCCGGTATTTGATATTTCACTGATACCCAGGGTAGCCGCATAAACTCCATTGCCAGCGCTACTCATGGGTTTCGAGGTAAATTCTCGCTGACCACCCTGCTTATAAAATAATAAAACTTCAGCAACTTGCTTATTGTCTCGGATTTGTGCTTGAATGGTGACAGGATTCCCTTCCTCCACAAAAGAAGGTGGCGTGTGGGCTATGGTCGGTGGTCTCACATCAAAAGTGGTGTCTACCAGCGTAGTTGTTTCTGGTACTTCTTTGAAAACCTCCACATTTCCTACATTGTCATGAGCGGCGGCTTCAAATCCATAAAGATTGCCCTGTTCTCCTTGAAATTCGGCCGAAGTGCCATTAAAATTACGTAACCAGGTTTCCCAGACACCACCATTTACCTGCACACGTACATCATAGAGACCAGAAAGTCCTGAACCATTACCATCATTTCCCGACTTATCCCATTGAACGATAAAACTCAACTCCAGACTGGTATCGGGTGATACGGCTCTGGTTTCCACCGGAGGAGTGCCATCTATGGCAATGGCGGAGGTATCGCTGGCACTATTCCCGGCACTATCGGTTACTGTGAATACCAGCATATGCTGTCCATCCGGTATTCCCTGAATGTCGATATTAATTTGTGAAGAAATACTGTTCCCGGCCGGTAAGTCGCTACGCTGAGCCTGTAGACCTGAATCTGAAGATGTCACACGCACGTTCATGGGATGTTTTTCTGTATAAGTGATCTCTACTTCTGCCGCAGATGCGGTATTCGGGTTATACCAGTTCTCAGCAAAGTCAGGATTTACAAAAGCTATCCTGTTTATGTGTGGAGCTGTGTTATCGTAACGTAAATTAATCACCCCGTAATTGTGGAAATCCACGTTACCTCGCCCATCAACAAACCAGAGATATAGATTTTGTCCATCTTCCTGTGTCACTTCAATGTTAACCGAATTAATTGAAGAGGTGGAGCCAGTGGTATCATAGTTTGCAGTAGGCGGTTCACCAAGTTTATATAAAGTGCGGGCAATGCCACTGGGATCTTCCGGGGGTTCCCAGGCGACCAGGAATCTGGGTGAATTTTGCCATGGACTGGGATTTTGCCCCTCGACATTTAAGTTATTCGGCGGGCCTGGTGCAATGGTTTCGGTTAAATTTGTGTCTACCGTTGTTACGGTTTCAGGGATGCCCAGGAAGGGTTCCACATTGCCTACATTATCATGAGCAGCTACTTCAAAACCATAGGTCTGGCCATGTACTCCGTCAAACACCAGGGAAGTACCCCGAAAATTCGTTCTCAAGTTCCCCCAGATACCATTAATTTGTAATCGAACATCATAGACTCCGGATATGCCGGAACCATCCCCATCGGTGGCGGTATTGTCCCAGGAGACAATGAAAGAGGTAGTCCCGCTTACTCTCGGAGAAGTAGCTTTAGCTCCAGAAGGTGGTGTATTATCTAAAGCGATAATCGTGGAATCGTCAATGGAGTTTCCAGCACTATCGGTCAGAGTAAAAATAATTTCATATTGCCCATCCGGTTTATTTTTAATATCTATACTAAAAAAGGCTGTTTGATTGGTCCCCCCTATCAATCCTTCTCTTGTTTCGCTAAATTGAAGTCTCGAGGCATTCACCTCCATGGTTTTGGGATGTTTTTCACTATAGGTAATCCGTATCTGAGAAAAATTTACGGCTCCCTGATTATACCAGTTGGGGGAGAAAGTGGGATTTAAAATCTCCAGTTTTGAAATTTCAGGAGTGGTGGCATCATAGCGTAGACTCACTACCCCATAATTGTTAAAATCAAGATTACCGGCACCATCTTCAAACCAGATGTAAAAGTTTTGTCCATCCTCCCGGGTAACATCTATGGTCAGGGAATTCACCCCCGTTACCGTACCTGTTGTATCAAAGTTTGCAACAGGAACACTGCCCAGCTTATACAGGGCCCGTTTGATGCCGCTTTCATCCTGGGGTGGGGTCCATTCTATGGTAAAAGTAGAAGTGTTTTGCCAGGGACTTGGGTTCGATCCATTGGCTGTCAGGCTAACCGGTGGGCCTGGAGGATCGGTATCAATTAAATTAGTTTCCCCCAGTGCATTCCCGATCCAAAATAAAAGTGAAGTAAGGAATAAAAGACCAATCACCCATAGATTGTCTAACCATTTCCTTTGGTTTAACATTTTCAATCCTCTTCACTCGTATTTTCTAGGTCGTTAATTTAGATTGAACGTGCTATGTGGCAGATCAGGGCTGGATATTTTTTTCTATCGATAACATGACTTTTCGAAATGCCTTTATCTGGAAGGTATTTTTAATGTATAAATTAATCCCCTCCTCTTTTCCAAATTACAATTTTGTTATTAATTTTATTAAGTTTTACCATCAAATATAAATCTTTGCAGATGAAAATAAATGTTAAATTTTTATAATTTTTTTACTTGTGTATAATTATAAATACACATCTTCCTCTGTTCTCTTTACCGTGAGTAAAGATTTTTTCCTGATTTTATATTTAACTCGATATTTATGCGTGACCATATCCATAAAAATTACCACCAATTTCGGTAAGAAAATGGGTTCGCTAATCACTTTTATTTTCTTGGCGCGTATGGCTTCAAAAACTGCTAACTCATTTAACTGCTCTGCGTAGATTAGTGAATGACAGAGGCCAAAATATTTTAACAAATGACAATCGGAGTTGCCCACCAGAGGTAAATCATAATCACAGGCAACCGCAACGGCCTTCTTATTGAAATTGAACCATTTTGAGTAGAAAAATGAATATTCGATCGCATCAAACAGCTCAATGTGTTCAATTAATTGATCTTCCAGACAATGCAGGGTTTTAAAAAAGGGATGAGGGGCAATAACAAACAGGCCATCACTTTTTGCCCGCCTTAACTCTTCAAAGGTCTTAATTTTTTCACAGGCTGGAAAAGCGTTTAATAACAGTACATGTTTGTTTTCGATTTTCTTCTCAATTCCTGGAATTAATAATATGCCCCGATCTAAAGCATAGTTGTAGAGGTCTTTATGAAAAGTAAAAGTATCATGGTTTGTTATGGATAATAATTTGAAGCCCTTTCGTGCTGCATGATCGATTAGTTCTTCAGCCGTATGCTGGATATAATCGTGCCTGTCGTCTGCTGTGTGTAAATGAAAATCTCCTTTTAAAAACATCATAGGTGTTTCCCATTAAGTAAATGATTTATAATATTTTCGGTTAAAATATTGAAAACTAAAGTAATAGAGGTTAAACAAAAAACCCTGACCAATAAGATCAGGGCTTTTTTAAAATTAATCCATTATATTTTTGTAACGTTGGTGGCCTGTAATCCTTTAGGACCTTTTTCAACTTCGAATTGAACACGGTCACCTTCATTTAAAGTTTTAAAGCCCTCGCCCTGGATAGCTTTGTAATGAACAAAGATGTCATCACCTTCGTCTCGGGTTATGAATCCATAACCTTTTGAACTATTAAACCATTTAACTATTCCTGTTTCCATTTGAAAACTCCTTACAGCAATTAATTAAAAATGTAGCGTACCACCTTTTCATTTCCCGGTTGAGGAAAATGAAATAAAGCGTACCGTTAATTAACTTCAAAAAGTACAAAATAACCTTTTAAAATGCAAATTATTAATTTTAAAAAATACAATTAGCTTGCTTATTCTTAACACAGTGGAGTTAAAATCCTACCTATTGGGAAAAACTGTAAAATTCCGTCCTATTATTTGGACGGTGAGAAATTTGTAAACCAGCCCACGGGGAATAAGTTGGATTTTGGAGGGCAAAGTCTTTCGTAATTTTTGGAAATTAAAATGCTATTCCCTTTGTGTCCTAGTACAACAATCAAGATTTTCTCGTGCTTCTTACTGCCTTAATCTCGAGTTCAATTTCTTCATCAGTCATTTTATCGGTGCCTGCCTGAACATAAGCACGGTACAACTCATCTAACGTTATAGCCGCTTTAACACGACGAAAGACTTCTAAAAATTTTTCTAATTATTTTTCAGCATCTCCTGCCATAACCGCTATGGGTTGGCCATTGAATGTTATTGGGCAACTGATTCAAAGTAATTTTTTAAGTTCTTCTTTGTCTATTCCAGCTTGTCTAAGAATTTCAAGTAGTGTACCTTTGGGTAAATCTTTT
>CAZMEG010000054.1:0-12514 GCA_964565205.1 uncultured Cytophagia bacterium | reverse complement strand
GGGATCGATATATTCATTGTACGGCCCGGTCCCGGTTGAGACATAAAGATAGGGGACCGATTCATGTAAATCATGCATGATGGTAGGTTTCCAGTGGAGAAAAGCGTTTAAAATGTTGCGAGTTAAGGCCAGAGTTAAGCCAAAGCCATCGCGATTGTTGTCATGTGCCACATAATGACCCCAGTAGACCAGACTCGGGCCCACATCCTGGTGTTTTTTGCGGTAATTGTAGATGTCAACCATGCGATCGCGCCCATCGGGTTCTGTAACCGGTACGAAGATGAAAATCACATTCTGGCGAATCTGTTGAATCATGGGAGTCTCTTCCACCGCTAATCGATAAGCCAATTCCATCAACATTTCCGGCGAACCCGTTTCCGGGGAATGTAAACCGGCGGTTATGTAATAAATGGGCTTAGCCTGTGCAATAATTTCATGAGCTTCGCTTTCGGTTATCTTTCGGGGATCTGCCAGTTTATTCAAATATTCCCGATAAGTCTCAAGATTGGAGAGATTTTCTTCATCGGAAACAATCACCTCGATCATCTCCCGACCTTCTTCGGTCTTACCGATGCTACGTACCTGTACGCGTGGCGAAGCTTCATCCAGCGTGCGAAAATAACTGTAAATTTCTTCAGTGTAATGCAGGATTCCAGGTGCGCCAATAATTTCGCCAAAATATTTTAACGGAGAAGGCACAGTTGGAGAATCCGGTAAATGGTCTACCAGTTCATTCAGGAAGCGTTCATCGGTGGTGTATTCACGAATTTTTTTTGCATATTCATCATCATTATTTTGGGCAAGAGCGCCTGAGATAACGATCATATTAATCAAGAGCAATCTTAAAATAAAAGATATTCTACCTGTCATGTTTCCCTCCTTTTTCTTAAAACGGGTATATTTTCCAGCATTTCTGGTTTTAAAATATTCCAGTAAATACCCTCTGGTTTGGGGTAGTTGTGATTGGTTTCGAATATCTCATCTGGAGTAATAATAAAATCCAGCGGTATATCATGTACAAGCATTTCCCAGGATTCTTCGGTGATTTGTAGCGAATGCACAGTGGTAACAATTGGGGTGGATTCGTCAACTAAACCCGCAGTACGCGCCAGCGCGTATTCTAAATCCGAATACCCGCCACCTTTTCCCACCCGCGCACCATCTCTGGAAACGGCCACACTGCCTGCCACAATTAAATCGATAGGTTCCATTTCCTCCAGAGACACCTGGCGGCCTAATTTAAAGGCACCTTTAATAGTAGCAGCAAAAGCAATATCCTGGCTTTTTAAGCGTTTTGGATCCAGTTCCACAAAACATTTTTCTTCACGCAGACGCGGAACAGCCATATAGATTTTTTTACCTTCCAGTAAAGCCTTTTTACGCACAGAAGTCTGGGGGCTGTCAGGATTACATTTGATCACCCGGGCTTTTTGCCAGAGGCTTAGTTCATTTAGGCGATGGGCCGCTTCTTCGGCTCCCTGAAAATTGGGAATGCGTCCCCGGATTGGAAAAGGAAAACGGGCTACCTTTTCTCTGGTCAACAATTGCCAGATTTTTTGGCGGATCTGGTCTTTTGTTAGAACCATGGTAAAAATTAAAGCTCATAATAATTTCGTCGGTAATATACCAGGGCTGGCTTGTCTTCGGCTGCCCAGGTATTTTCCACTTCGGCCAAAAAAATGGTATGATCGCCCCCTTCAAACTGATCAACAATTCTACATTCAAGAGTAGCGAGATTGTCTTCGAGTATGGGGATGCCCCGCTTATTCAATTTGTACTTAACTTTATCAAAGCGGGCCTGACTGCCAAGATCACTTCTGGCAAAACGTTCTGCCAGCTCCCGTTGTGTTGCACTTAATATGTTTACCACGAAAGCGTCTGTGGCAACCATCTGTTGATGACTGGTTCCTTCTTTTTGGATGCAAATTAAAATGAGAGGTGGGTTTAAGGAAACAGAAGTAAACGAGTTTACAGTAAGTCCGTGAATTCCCTGGGGATTTTTGATGGTTACAATAGTAACACCGGTTGCAAATGTGCCCAAAGCACGTTTAAATTCAGCAGATGAAACAGGCATAGGTTCTCCCTATTGATTGGCAGAATCTATAATAAATTTGGCACAAAATCAAGTTTCTTTATTTCTCTTTATTTGTGGAAATGTAAAATTTCAATTAAAGTGAGGATAGGCTCGATTTTTACATATTTTCTTGCGCGCCTTTTCCGGCTGCCCGCCTTTCTTCTTTAAATTCATATTCACAATACTCAAACACCGGACACTTCCAGCACAGGGGATTTTGAGCTTTACAGATTTGTCGGCCGTGTTTTAATAAATTAATATGAAAAGAATAAGATTTGCCTGCAGGAACCAGGCGTTGCATAATATAGTGGGTCTTTTCAGCCGAAGCATTTTTAGGAACAAAGCCAAATCGTTTGCACAGGCGATGAACATGGGTATCCACCGGGAAAACATCCTTACCACAGGCAAAGGCCAGAACCACACACATGGTTTTTATGCCGATACCCTTTAACTGCGTAAAGGTCTGTATGGCTTCGTCAACAGACATATCACAAATGAAATCAAGGTTCAACCGACCATATTTTTGTTTGATCCACTGTAAGATTTCCAGAATGCGTTGCGATTTTTGATTGGCCAGACCGGCTGAACGTATCGCTTCGGCCAGCTCCTGTTGTTGGGTTTGAACAACCTGTTCCCAGGTGGGAAAGCGTTGCTTTAATTTTTCCCAGGCCATATCGCGATTCCAATCGCTGGTATTCTGGGAAAGTACAGTTTTTATCAGCATGTCCAGGGGATCCCGCTTTTTATTCTGCCAGACTTCAACTCCATAGGTCTGTTCCAGCCGATTAATGACCGCTATGATTTTGTTACGTAATGGATTTACCCGGTAGATGGTCTTTTCGGTTACAACGAGGTCTACCTTTTCATCCCCATCTGTTGTGGGTAATTCATCAACAATTTGGAATTCGTACGCCAGACCAATTTTAATGGCGCGACTTTGCCGGAGGAAGGCATCATAATAACCTCCGCCATATCCAATGCGATTACCATGCAAATCGAAAGCGACACCGGGAACCAGGATCAATTCAATTTCAGCTATATCCACCGACCGTAAAAGTTCTTTGGGTGGTTCTAAAATGCCAAATGCACCCGGCTTCAACTCATCAAAGGATTTAATTTCGGAATGGATTAGGGTATGATTTTGCAAATCCACCACCGGCACTACCACCCGTCGCCCCTGACTCAGCATTTCTACTATTAAATCATGCGTATTAACTTCATGACGCCATGCCACATAACAGTGAATCGTCCTGGAATTTTGAAATTCATATAAGGATTTAAGATTTTCAATAATCGCATGACTTAAAGAGTTAACTTGATCTTTGGTTAACTGTTTACGTTGATTCTCAATTTGTTGACGGATGGCTCTTTTTTTCTGCAAAATGATTTCCAATTCAACCCAGATGTTTTTTTAGTGCATGATTAAAATTGCTGTCTAATAATCCAAGAACCCCGACAGATTCTCGATTAAATTGGCGTCCCAGTTCTTGCTTGTTGCTCAAATAAAAAATGGGGATTTTTTTATTTCGAGTCCAGGGTTCAAGCTTCTTTTTTGTATTCTCTGCTACATCCTTTGCAAAAATGAGCGCTTTTACCCGACCCCTTTTGAGGGCATGCTCGGTTGCTGTGGTACCCAGCACCAGCTTTCCAGCTTTGCGAGCCAGGCCAAGAATATTTAAAGCATCATTTTGATTTTTCATGAATAATCTTCAAAAGCTCTTCCATAAAATTTGCAGGTGGAATCACATTCAGACTATGCTGAATGCGTTTTTTTTTCATGCCTGTTTTGACACATTTTTCATCGTAACAAAAATATGCCCCTCGACCAGGTTTTTTAGCTTCCGGATCGACTTCCAGAGTTCCTTGAGGAGTTCTAACAATGCGTAAAAGTTCATATTTGCTTTTTTTCTGTCGACAGCCGATACAGGTTCTTATGGGTATATGTGAACTCATTCAGTTGTGGATTACCGCTCGGTTGGTTGATTCTGCAAGGCTTGTTTCCAGGCAATTACCATCGCTACTTTTTTGTCAATTAAAACAAGTTCCTGAACGGATTGAGATGGGAAATTTTTAATGACCTCAATCATGGCTCGGGCGGCCTCATGTAAAGGCACCCGGCCGGTTCCTGTACCCATCCCGGGCATAGCCAGGCTTTTGATGCCATAATCATTCGCTACTTTCAGAGCGGCTTGAGTGGCCTGTTTTATCTTTTCCAATGTGGTACGTTGAGCGGGTACTACCATGGTAGGTGCATGAATGACATAATTGCAGGGTAATTTCCCTGCTGTGGTAATAATGGCCTCGCCAATTGCAACAGGTGCACGGGCCATGGCTTCTTCTTCAATTTTTTTGCCCCCCTTCTTTTTAATAACAGCCGCTACGCCTCCCCCCATTTCGCCTTCCGAATTGGCCGGATTGACAATGGCCTCTACTGCCAGTTTTGTGATGTCGCCCTGTTCGACTTTAATTTCCAAATGAATCTCTCCTTACCTTCGTTAACTTTCGTATTACAATTTGAGCAGATCGCGTACATTTTCTTTACCAATTTCCATAGTACGTACCCGGTAGATGTCAGTCAGGTGGCCCAGCACCTGAATTTTGTGGGCTGCCAGGTCCCAATGTTTTATCACGGCGATGGTTTCTATATCACCTCTGGCATTATAGAGCGCTACCAGACGATGATCGTACCAGTAGATATTGGTAATATGGATGTTAGTGACGTTGTACTTGGCTTTTAAGGTATCCCTGTGCCGGATGGAAACAAAATCCTTTTTGACCAGAAACAAATTCTGCCCCCCTTTTTCACCATACAGGATGCGCCCCTCCAGAATAGTCGAACAAAAACGTAAATCTTCGTCGCTGAGCGGAACCCCGGCAAATGGATTTGTTCCCCAGATTATAAGTTGTGGAAACGGGATACGATGGACTCCAGCATTGTAAAAGTAATCTTTTAAACGTTCTATCCGGTATTGACGACGGGTCTCAGGTGAACGGCGGTTTGCTTCCTCAGCCGCTTTTAATCTGTAGAGAGTCGCTCCCGATCGGGAAAGAAAATGATTAAAATGCTCCAGTTCATCGCTTTTTTGAATTAACACCACATAATTAGGTCGTAAAAGTTCGACTTTGCGGTATTTCAAATGTTCACCTACACCACCAAAAACCAGCCCTGTCGTATCCACCAGAATAATATCGGGATGTAACTGTTGAGCTTTGCGCACCAGAATGTTAACGCCGGTAAGCGTTTGTAGCAGATGGCCTACCGGCGAGAAAGAACCAATAAAATAAAGGGTCAAATCACGGGTATATTTTAGCAATTCATGTTCCCGATAACTCTGATCAAAAAGGCGCATGCCCATGGTGCCTGGCGGTCCCAGGGTGGATTGTCCCATGTCACAATCGACAAAGGCTACTTTCAAACCCTTCTCTGTCCAGCTTTTCAGTAGATACTTAGCCAGGGTGGTTTTACCGCTGTCAGACGCACCGATTAAGAGAGTTAAACCGGGCTTACTGGCAATTTTCTGAGACAGTTCCTGCCACTCGGGCAAAATGTTCATGGCGCTTCAATTTTTAATTTTTTATAATTTAGTTAAAAATGGTGAGGAAATCAAGGTATGATTCTAAGAATCAAAAGGACATTATTGTTCTTGAAAAAAGAAGTTGAAGTTGGCAGCGGCAGGTGACAGTAGCAGTTAGTCCGGAAATGAGCTATTTTTTGAAAGTTGTTGGTTGTTCTCTGGACTTTACTTTATTTACCCCTAATAAGAATAACTAAATAACCTACAAGCTGAACGATCGTTAAAATCAACTTGACTATTAAGAAATTTAATCCTATTTTTAACAAAATTTTAAACGATTTAACCCGGCCTTGTTTCACGAGAGAGGGAGAATTTAACCAAATAGTCTTAACAAGCAGGAATTTATTATGAATCTCGATAAAGATCTTCAAGCTATTCAGGAAGTTCGAGAGCTCTGTGCTAAAGCTAAGGAAGCACAGCAAATTTATAAAAATTTTACTCAGGAAGAAGTTGACAAAATTGTGGCGGCCATGGCTGAGGCAGGATTCAAAGCTTCTGAACATCTGGCAAAGATGGCTGTGGAGGAAACCGGTTACGGCAATGTTCCGGATAAAATTAAAAAGAACCAGTTCTGTACACGGGATTTGTATGAATCCATTAAAACCCTGCGTACGGTTGGGATTATTCGGGACGATCGCAAGAATAAGATTCAGGAAGTTGCCGAACCTATGGGGGTGGTAGCAGCCATCATTCCCACAACCAATCCAACTTCCACCACCATGTTTAAAAGCATCATTTCGCTGAAGACGCGTAACGCGGTGGTTATCTCACCTCATCCCCGGGCGGTGAAATGCATTAATGAAGCGGCTAAGATCGTAAAGGAAGCTGCCATAGCAGCAGGCGCGCCGGATGGACTCATAGGCTGTCTTTCAATTCCTACTCTGGAAGCTACCCAGGAGCTCATGCGACATCGGAATGTAAATGTTATTCTGGCTACCGGCGGGGCAGGTGTGGTGAAAGCCGCCTACAGTTCGGGCAAACCAGCCTATGGGGTAGGGCCCGGTAATGTACCGGTGTACATTGACCGCTCAGCCGATTATAAAAAAGCCGTGGCCGACGCCGTGGCCGGTAAAACATTTGATTATGGCACACTTTGTTCCGCCGAACAGGCTCTGGTAGTAGATTCCCCTTTAAAACTTCGTGTGATGGAAGAGTTGAAACGTCATGGGGCTTATTTCATGAATCAAGATGAAATAGATCGTCTGGGAAAGGTTTTAATGACGCCTGAATTCCGTGTGAACCCGGAGCTGGTGGGAAAACCTCCCCAGATTCTGGCCAGAGCGGCTGGCTTTGAAGTGCCTGAAGAGGTGAAAGTACTTGTAGGAGAAATTCATGGAGTAGGGAAGGCTTACCCACTTTCTGCTGAAAAGCTTTCCCCCACATTAGCTTTTTTTGTGGTGCAAGGGGTGGAAGATGGCATTCGGCGTTGCGTGGAAATTCTCAATTTTGGTGGTCGCGGTCACACCGCAGCGATTCATGCTAAAGACGAAGAGGTCATTCGAAAATTTTCTTTAGCCGTGCCGGCTTTTCGAGTTGTGGTAAATACTCCTGCCTCCCTGGGGGCTGTGGGTTACACCAACGAACTCATGCCTTCCATGACTCTGGGCTGCGGAACTTATGGCGGAAATATCACTTCGGATAATATCACAGCCTATAATTTAATGAACATCAAACGGGTCGCCTATGAAACCAAACCCTTATCTACCCCCAGAAATAGCACCACCTGGCGCCCGTCCTTACGACATGACTGGGAACACCGCCAGGCACCTTATCAAAAGGCACTTTCTTCGGATGTCTCACGCAAGGGTTCAGCAGCCACCCGGCCAGAAGTGCCGATTCAAAAACCGTGGCTGGAAACGCAAAAAGTAAGTTCCAAAAAAACATACGGTAGCAGCGGTCTAACAGAATCAGAGGTCGATCGAATTGTTCAGGAATTTATCCAGAGTAGAAAATAATACGGGGAGCTTCAAAGCATGAATGCAGCGCGAAAGTTGATCCCGGTAGGTGTGTCCAATCGCCATTTTCACATAGCACCAAAAGATGTGGAGATTCTATTTGGCAGAGGGTATCAGCTTCAGCGTTTGCGGGACATATCTCAGCGGGGTCAGTATGCCTGCCATGAGACTCTGGACGTGGTTGGGCCAAAAGGAACCATAAAGGGCATTCGCATTGTGGGACCTCCACGTGGACAAACCCAACTGGAAATTGCCCGCTCCGATGCCTATCGCCTGGGTATCGATCCACCGGTGCGTTATTCCGGTGATCTTAAAGGGAGTGCCGGAGTGAAAATTATTGGACCTGCTGGCGAGCTGGAACTCAAAGAAGGAGTGATCATAGCCCAGCGCCATATTCACATGGATCCACGCACCGCCAGCGAATTTGGAGTGCACGATCGGGAGCGCGTTTTTGTGGCTCCGGTGCAACGGGACCCCATTCAACCGGGATGTGAACCACGTACGGTCATTTTTGGCAATGTGCTCATCCGTGTGGACGAGTCTTTTGTGCTCGATTTCCATATTGATATCGATGAAGCCAATGCTTCCGGACTTAAGACCGGCGATTATGTTTACATTGTCGGGAAAGAAGCCCCTGTGCAAACCGTGGCACAAAAAAAATTAATCACCGAAAACGATGTGCGCAGGGCGATACTTCAGCATCGAAAAATTGTGGTTCCAGCGGGCGTAAAAATTACCCCGGCAGCACAGGAACTTGCCAAAGCACACGATATTTTTGTTGAATCGTGAAATTACCCCGGGCCAACAATATATTTAAAATCCTGGTACAGGGTCATTTCCCTCGCTCAAAAGTTCTGTTAAAATGGCACCCCTCCTCCAGACAACTTCCCGAAGAGATACAAAAACAAATAGAAATCTTCTGGCAGAAAGAAATCATTCAAACAAATAAAAATTCACACATCTTTAATGGCAAATTGGTCAGGCTCAATGACTGGTCGATACAGAATGAACTGTTAACTTTAGACATGGGATTGACTGATTATAAAGAACTGCTTTATTCCAATCATAATCTTAAGAACTTACAAAAACACGGTAAATGGGCCTTATCCAGAGCCCTTGGTGTCAGTGTAGTATTCGAAACCTGTGATAAACAAATTTTGCTCATTGAACGAAGTCAAAAAGTGGGAGAGTTTCCCGGCTGTCTGGATGTGCTTGGCGGGCATATTGATCCCGATAATGACCGGGTAAATGATGTTCCTGATCCTTTTTTTGCCATTAAAAATGAAATCAAAGAAGAAATCAAAATATCTTTTGAAGAAAATGCTCCACTCGTTTGCCTCGGCTTGATTGAAACAGTGTCAACTCGCAAACCAGAGATGGTTTTCTGGACTCGCAGTAAATATTCTGCGCGAGAAATTCTAACAATGAATGCAGATAATAGTTCAGAAGAATTTGTTCGCCTGTTTAGCATTGAAAATGATCCGGATACATTACAGGCCGTGCTACTGAACTGGAGAACTCCGTGGAGTCCCTCCGCTTATGGTGTTTTAAATCTGTATTTAAAAGCTCTTGAAGAAAAAGAAATAGGAAAACAATTATGAAATTCAGTCGCGAAGCTTTGGGGTTGTTGTCTCTTTGTCTCTTTCTGGTCACATCCTGTGCTGGCACCAGATCACGGGCTTTAACCGAAAAAATCGACACCTTGAGTATATTACACCAATCCATAGAGAACATCCTGCAAGATTCCTCGCTTTACCAGACCCGTACCGGCATTAAAGTGGTTTCCTTAGAAACCGGTCGAGTATTATATGCACGGGACAGCCAGTTGCTTTTTCATCCGGCCTCCAATATGAAACTACTCACCACCGCCACAGCATTGAAAAAACTGGGCACTGATTTTAAGTTTAAAACCATTCTTTATGCTGATTCCGTCTCTGTGGCCGATAGCCTGGTTGTGGGTAATCTTTATTTAAAAGGCTTTGCCAATCCTGATCTCACCAGTGAAGATTTATGGTGGATGGTACAAAAGTTGAAAGAACTTGGGATTAACAAAATTACCGGAAATCTGATTTGCGATGAAAGTTATTTGGACGACTGGTATCTGGGACATGGCTGGATGTGGGATGATGCTTCAGCCTGGTATTATGCCCTAATCAGCGCCCTGACTGTTAATGATAATTGTGTAAAAATAAAAGTAATGCCCGGCACACAAGTAGGAGACACTTTACGCTATGTTCTGGATCCACCGACATCCTATGTGACCATTGAAAATCAGGGTGTTACCGTGGATAGTTCCGATACTACACAAATAAAAGCTTTTAAAGTAGAACGTAAATGGCGGGAACGTGAAAATACAATTGTCATCCAGGGAGGCCTTCCAGCCTCACATACTTCTGAAGAATTTGTCATCGAGATTTTAGATCCGGCTCTTTACACCGGTACACTTTTTACCGAACTTCTCCGAAAAGAAAATATAAAATTTTCCGGAAAAGTCGTTAAAGGGGTCACACCTGACAGCCTGAAAATTTTAGTAGAACATCAATCTTTGCCCATAACCGCGGCTATTATGAATACCAATAAAATCAGTGACAATCTTTCTGCAGAATTGCTATTGAAAACCGTGGGAGCAGAGACTTTTGGACCGCCAGGAACGGCTGAAAAGGGTTTAAAGGCTATTAAACAGTTTCTTTTCAGCATAGGCGTAGACACAACATCTTTTGAACTGGCCGATGGTTCCGGGTTATCTCGATATAATGTCATATCTCCCGATCATATCATTGAGCTTTTGAAAGCCATGTATGAAGATTTTAGAGTGAGATCTGAATTTTTAGCTTCCCTCCCCATTGCCGGGGTGGATGGTACCCTGGAGGACCGCATGCAGGGGACTCCCGCCGAAGGTAAATTACGAGCAAAAACCGGTTCCCTTCGAGGAGTCAGCACTCTCTCCGGTTACACTACCACCGCCGATGGTGAACCTTTAGCTTTTTCCATTATGATGGAACATTTTGTAGTACCCACGGAGCGAATCCGCGCCGTCCAGGATCGTATAGGTGCGTTGTTGTCTGGATTTAAACACGTTCATATTAAAGCTACGACTGATCATATTAACTAAACCAATCCCAAATCTTTATACTCTACTCCAACACTTCATTAATCCAGGTCGAAATGCAATCAAACCTAATCCCGGGAATAAACTTGAATAAGAAAATTCTGGTAATTATATTTTTTATATGCGACGCATACCAAAAATTTTAATAGCTTATATTTTACGTGAGCATATTTTCCCGTTCATCTTTGGGTTTTCAGTTATTACGTTAATTTTCATCGTAAACATATTGTTTCGGGATCTGGGTAAATTTTTGAGTAAAGGCATTGCTCTGCCAGTCATATTAGAGTTTCTTTTTTTAAATCTCGCCTGGATGATTGCTCTGTCAGTTCCCATGGCCGTTTTGACTTCCACACTTATGGCGTTTGGACGTCTATCTGCTGACAATGAAATTACTGCCATGCGAGCTGGTGGCATAAGCTTTTATCAAATTTTACCACCGCTCGTCCTTGTGGCGACACTGATCGCAGTATTTTTAATCTGGTTCAACAATCATGTTTTGCCAGATTTTAATCATCGAGCTCGACTTTTGGCTACCGATATAGCCCGGAAAAAACCCACCCTCAATCTGGAAGAAGGCGTCTATTATACCGACATCCCCAATTACAACCTGATCGTAGAAAAATTAAAAGAAGAGGAGGGGGTTTCGTACGTTCAGAATATTACCATTCAGGATAAAACTGAACCCAATAAAATTAAAACGATTGCCGCAGCCCGCGGGGAAATTCGTTTGCATCAAAACACCGGGTTACTGGAGATTATTTTATATTCGGGTGAGTTACAGGAATTGGACCTCCAGCGACCCGAAGCTTTTCGGCGCATGCATTTTACCAGGCATGTTCTCAATATTCCGGTAAGCGATATGATTTTAAAACGCAGCAAATCCGGTTATCGTGGTGATCGAGAGAAAAGTGCTCAGCAATTACTTCAGGATATTCGAAAGAATAATGAAAGGATCAAGAAAAGCATTAATGCCCTGAACAGACGCATTAAAATGCACATGGCGAAATATGCGCCCTGGCCCCAAGAAACGAGTCAAGATTCTCTTGATTTGCCCAGCAGGCGTCTGCTGGCCTATAAACAAAAACTCAACAAAAATAAAATTCATAAGAAACCTGAAATAAAAAATGTGCATGAGCTCCTCATGGAACACAAACAACTTATGCGCCAGATCGATTTTGAACTTAATCAAATTGAAAGTTTTCAGCGGGCCAACGATATGTTTATGGTAGAAGTACACAAAAAATATTCGATACCGGTTGCCTGCATTGTCTTTATCCTGATTGGTGCACCCCTGGGGATGATGGCACGTCAGGGGGGGCTGGCAGCGGCCGCCATGAGCGTGGTATTCTTTCTTATTTACTGGATCTGTCTCATCGGGGGGGAACATCTGGCGGATCGACAGATCATTTCGCCTTTCTGGGCCATGTGGACGCCTAATATTGTAGTGGGTCTGGCAGGGATTTATCTGGTAATTCGTTCTATCAGGGAAACGAAATTCATACACTGGCAGGAAATTCAACAACGTTTGATTCATAAATTTAAAAAGCAAGATCTCTCCTATGAAAATTCTTGATAAATACATTGTGAGGCGTTTCAATGTGGTCTTATTTTTCGCCATCATTTCTTTTATTTTAAATATGTTCTTTTCCGCATTTTCCAGAGCTTTACTGCTGAAATCAACGGGACTTCTATAATGGGTAAGCATAAACAAAAGCCTCAGAGCATTAGGGTCATATTTTTCAAGCACTTCCCTTATGGTTGTAAAATTACCCAATGATTTACTCATCTTTTCTCCATTAAC
>CAZMEG010000053.1:0-12550 GCA_964565205.1 uncultured Cytophagia bacterium | reverse complement strand
CCACAGAAGTGTGGCCAGGTCATCGGACATAATTTGCAGTGCGTAAAGTAAATAATCGAGATACTGCACTTCGGCGATGGGTCGCAGGCCACGCATGGCCATCCCGATGGCCTGACCCACGATGGTGCATTCGCGTATGCCGGTGTCGGTGACCCTTAGCTCTCCATATTTTGCCTGCAAGCCTCGAAATCCCTGATTTACATCGCCAAGTCTTCCTACATCTTCACCAAAGGCAATAATGCGAGGATCACGGGCTAAGGCTGCATCGAAACAGGCGTTCAGTACTTCAAAACCATTAACGATGGGAGAATTTTCTGAATATACCGGTTTGATCTCGGGCACCTTTAACGCCGATTCTGCCGTTTCACTGTATAAGTGTGAATCATAACGTTCCTGGTTTATTTTCTCCTGGCGCGTTTTCCATTCAATTAGTTTTTGCCTGGCGGGTAAGTTTTCATGACGCACAGCAATGAGGACGTCACGTATGGCATGAAAAATGTCCCGACGCAGGGGTACAGGGATATTAATTAAATTCTGTCGGATTTTCTGCAATTCAGCCGCATTCTGGGAGCCCTTTTCTAATTCTTGAATAAGCAGGCTGACTTCGTTTAATTCCTCGCGAATGGGGGAAATATAAGCTTCCCAGGCTTTATCCCGAATTTCTTTGACAATCTGCTTGTCTTCTTTATGCCATTGTTCAAATTGTTCCGGGGTGGCGATGCCTTCATCAATCATCCATTCGCGCATTTTTTTCAAACAATCAAACTCGCGTTCCCATTGCAAACGCTCTTTTGGTTTGTATCGTTCGTGGCTACCGGAAGTGGAATGACCCTGGGGTTGTGTAAGTTCAGTGACATGGATTAAGGCGGGAACATGTTCTTTTCTGGCTATATTTGCTGCTTTTAGAAAGGTTTCCACCAGCGCTGGGTAATCCCAGCCCCGCACCACATAAATATCATAACCATTTCTGGTTCCAGGTTTACGTTGAAAACCTTTTAAAAGTTCAGAAATGTTGCCTTTAGTAATTTGATAATCGTTTGGAACAGAGATCCCGTATTCGTCATCCCAGATGGCAATAACGGCAGGAGACTTCAAAACCCCGATGGCGTTTATGGCTTCCCAGAACATACCCTCAGCACAGGAAGCATTGCCAATGGTGCCAAAAGCCACCTCGTTACCATTTTTTGAAAATTGTTTAAAGGGCTTCAATTCTTTCAACTCCCGGTACAGGCGTGAGGCGTAAGCCAGCCCCACCAGACGGGGCATCTGTGAACCGGTAGGGGAAACATCTGCCGAGGAGTTATACATTTCCATTAAATTTTTCCAGGTGCCATCGGGATTAAGGCTTCGGGTAGCAAAGTGACAGTTCATCGAGCGTCCAGCCGTGGCGGGTTCCGCTTCCACATCGGCGTGGGCATAAAGCTGGGCAAAAAATTCCTGGATGTTGGAAACTCCCAGAGCAAATAACAGGGTCTGATCCCGATAGTAACCGGCCCGAAAGTCACCTTTTTGAAAAGCCTTGGCCATGGCCACCTGAGCCACCTCTTTACCGTCACCAAAAATTCCAAATTTTGCCTTGCCTCCCATCACTTCCATTCGACCCACCAGACTTGCCTCACGACTCTGGAAAGCAAGTCGATAATCCCTGATAATTTGCTCGTAGGTTAAGGTAATCCCCTGAAGTTCTAATACATTTTTTGTAAGTTTGCGCCGGGGTTTTTTAACTGCTGCCTTTTTAGTTTTTGTGGTTTCTTTTTCAACCAGCATTTTAGGCTCCCTCTTTAATTAATATTCCTGGTTATTTAGTGCCCTACCCATACTCAGGCTTCACTCGCCCTCACGACGCTTTTTAAAAATAATAAATATTATTGTTAAATTCAAAAAATAAATTTCATGACGAGGATTTTCTTCTTGTAAAATTTTAATAAAATTTTAAATTATTCTCAATTCGTTAATCACCATTATCTTCTAAAGGTAATTGAAATGAATGAAAATTTTAAACTTCCGGCGGCTGAATTAATTGCTTTGCTTAAAGATACACGACAGCGTACCCTTGATTTAATTGCTGATTTAAGCGATGAGCAGTTGATGGTACCCAAACTGGAAATCATTAATCCACCTCTCTGGGAAATTGGCCACATGACCTTTTTTTATGAAGTGTTTGTGTTACGAGAACTGGACAAAAATATGAAACCCATCTTACCAGGTGCCGAGGAATTGTATGATTCATTTGAAGTAGCTCATGATGACCGCTGGGACCTGCGTTTACCCACTCGTCAGGCTACCATGGATTACATGGATACCATCTTAAAGAAACTCATCGATCGCATTAAAGATCACGAACCCTCTGCATGGGAAACCTATTTGTATTTATTAGCCGTTTACCATGAAGATATGCATGATGAAGCTTTAACCTACACGCGTCAGACTTTAGAATATCCGGAACCCCGGTACAGTACTTTAAACACCCTGCAGTCCCCTGATGCGGGACCTTTACCTGGCGATGTGGAAGTACCCGGTGGAACCTATTATCTTGGTGCTACCCAGGATCAGCCTTTTGTTTTTGATAATGAAAAATGGGCTCATGCTGTGGAGGTCAAACCTTTTAAAATCGCCAGGGCACCGGTGACCAATGGTGAATTTGCTGAATTTGTGGAGGATGGAGGATACGAACGCCCGGAATTCTGGAGTTATGGTGGGCGCATGTGGTTAAAAAAATCTGGTGCTAAGGGTCCTCTTTACTGGAAAAAGGAGGGGAATCAATGGTATCTTCGCCATTTTGATACCTATATCCCTTTACCTGAACACCGTCCAATCATTCATGTTAACTGGTATGAAGCTCAGGCCTACTGCAACTGGTCGGGTCGGCGTTTGCCCACAGAAGCCGAATGGGAATTAGCGGCCAGTGCAGAACCTGACTCAAGCGGGGGGCTGGCTTCATCTAAACGAATGTATCCATGGGGCAATGAACCACCAACGCCTGAGCGAGCTAATCTGGATGGCCGTTACTCAGGCACGGTAGACGTGGCTGCTTTTCCGGATGGCGACAGTGCTTTCGGTTGTCGTCAAATGATTGGAAATGTCTGGGAATGGACCGCGTCTCCTTTTTACCCGTTTCCAGGTTATGTGGTAGATTACCCTTACAAAGAATATTCAGCTCCATGGTTTGGTTATCACAAAGTTTTACGTGGTGGCTGCTGGGCAACCCGTGCACGACTCATTCGTAATACCTATCGTAACTTTTACCTGCCACACAGAAGAGATGTATTTGCTGGATTTCGCACTTGTGCCAGATAAAACGTGGAATAATTTCGTTTACATTAATCAAAACCTGGTTGAAAGAAAGTTGAAATACGAATGGAAAAGATTTTTCAATCCTCAGGTATTCCAATGCTGCATAAGCTAAGGTGAAGAATTAAGGTTATGAAAATTTTAATGGTAACACCTGCAGGTAAAGGGTCTCGCAAAGGTAACCGTGTAACGGCCGAACGCTGGGCAAAAATGCTTCGAGGCCTGGGACACAGGGTGGAAGTAGCTGAAACATTCTGTGGTCAGACCTGTGATCTTTTGCTGGCTTTGCATGCACGCCGCAGTCACGATTCTATTCAAAAGTTTCATGATTTATATCCGCATAAACCTCTGGTAGTTGCCCTTACCGGCACGGATCTTTATAAGGACATTCATATCAATCGCCAGGCGCAACATTCTTTACAATTGGCGCATCGTCTGATTATTTTACAACCCAGAGGATTGGAGGTGTTACCGCCATCGGTACGTGACAAAACGAGGGTGATTTTTCAATCCGCCGTGGGACCCAGAGGTGAGATAAAAAAGTCTCGCCGCTATTTTGAGGTTTGCGTCATAGGTCATTTGCGTCCGGTAAAAGATCCATTCAGAGCGGCTCTGGCTGTACGGAATCTTCCGCCAGAATCTCGAATTCGAGTACTACATCTTGGCAACGCTCTGGATCAAACCATGGGAAATATGGCCAGGATGGAAATGCAAATTAATCCACGTTATCGATGGCTGGGGGAGAAACCTCGCTGGCAAACTCGACGATTGTTAGCCCGGGCGCAGCTTCTGGTGCATTCTTCCATTATGGAAGGCGGGGCTAATGTAGTTGCGGAGGCTGTGGTTTGTGGCGTCCCGGTACTGGCTTCCCGTATTTCTGGTACCATAGGTCAACTGGGTGAAGATTATCCTGGCTATTTTCCAGTACAGGATGGTCGAACTTTACGAAACCTGCTTTTAAAAGCCGAAAACGATCCCCAATTCCTTAAATTACTTAAGGAATGGATCGACAAATTAAAGCCGAATTTTTCACCGGAAAAGGAAATTCAGGCCTGGGCGCATTTTATGAAAGAGTTTGAATAAATTTACCGCAAAAAGATTATGAGAAAATTAAAAGAAACTTTAAGTTCGGATTATTAATAAATTCTGAGTTTAATGTAATCCATTCGCACAAACAAAGGAGGGGTAAATAATATGAAGAAGACGGTACTATTCTTTCTTTCAGTTATTTTTTTGATTGGTTGTAATTCAAGCAATAATAAAGTATTCCGCTTTACAGCCATTCCTGACGAAGATACCACACGACTGCAGGAACGGTTTGGTAAGTTTGCCACATATCTTCAGGAAAAATTGGGAGTGCCTGTTGAATATGTACCGGTGAAATCATATAGTGCTTCGGTAGCTGCTTTCAAGAACAACCAGGTACAATTGGCCTGGTTCGGTGGCTTAACCGGGGTTCAGGCTCGTCGGGCGGTTCCTGGTTCAATGGCGCTTGCCCAGGGTGAGGAAGATCAGCATTTCATTTCTTATTTTATCGCCAATACCAGCACTGGTTTACACTATTCAGAAGAGTTTCCGGCTGGTATTAAAGGACATACTTTTACATTTGGGTCAAAGAGTTCCACTTCAGGCCGACTGATGCCAGAATATTTTATTCGCCAGTATTTTCATTCAGCTCCGGAAAAGATATTTAAACGCGTTGGCTTTAGTGGAGACCATTCGAAAACACTGGCTTTGGTACAGTCGGGAAGTTATGAAGTGGGGGCCCTGAATTATAAAGTATGGGAAAATGAATTCAAGGCTGGCAATGTCGATACCACAAAAGTTCGAATTATCTGGAAAACCCCACCATATCCCGATTACAACTGGACCATTCGCGGGGACGTGGAAGAAACATTTGGTCAGGGGTTCATTGCTAAGGTACAAAATGTTCTGTTGAGTCTGGATAATCCAGACTTGCTGGCTTCGTTTCCGCGAACGCGTTTTGTCAAAGCGGACAATTCCATGTACGAACCCATTTTACAAACAGCCATAGCCATCGGTATCATTGAACATTAGCCCATGATCCGTCTGGAAAATATCTCGGTTGCTTATAAAGATAAAACCGTACTCCATAGCATTTCACTCAGAGTACAGGAAGGAGAAAAGATAGCGCTCGTGGGACCCAGTGGGGCAGGGAAGACCACACTTTTAAATAAGCTTTACGAAATAACCAGAGATCGTGCGGCTTTTGTTCATCAGGATTATGCCCTGGTGCCACAATTATCGGCTTTTCATAACATTTACATCGGTCGGTTAGACCACTATCCTACCTGGTATAATATTCTAAATCTGATCAAACCACAAAAGCAAGAAGTCGATCGGGTTTCAGGAATACTGGATTCGCTCAATATGACCGGTAAGATTTTTGAACGAGTTGCCAAGCTTTCAGGAGGTCAACAGCAGCGGGTAGCGGTAGCCAGGGCTATTTATCGGGGTGGGGATATTCTTTTGGCTGATGAACCTATTTCCTCCATCGATCCTCACCAGGCGGGAAACGTTATTAAGCTTATTTTAAAAACCTCTCGCACAGTCATTGTTTCATTGCATGCCGTGGAATTTGCCCTGGAATATTTTGACCGCCTGGTGGGCTTGCGACATGGCAAAGTCCATTTTGATTTACCCAGAAAAAAAGTAACCAAAACCCTGTTAACGGAGCTATACAGAACTTGAATCGTGCTTAAAACCAGCATATATTTTTTAATCATAGCGTTTATTTGTCTCTTTTTTGCCGACCTTCAGGTGACCACCCTGGATCCATGGATTGAACTGCATCGTATGGCTCTGGGAGCCTTAACCCCCAACTTTTCGGTGATCTGGGAATTTCGCTCGGCTATTCTCAATACGGTTACCTTTGCTCTTTGTGGTATTTTTATCGGAGTTGTATTTGGCACTATTCTGGCATTTTTATTTAATCACACGTTGGTGCGTTTGTTCTGTGCATTCATTCGTGCCATCCATGAAATATTCTGGGCTTTTATTTTTTTACCAGTAGTGGGATTAAATCCAGTATGTGGTATTCTGGCCATTGCCATACCCTACACAGGTACATTTGCTAAAGTTTATGCTGAGATTCTCCAGGAAGCCGATCATCGCCCCTTACAGGGATTGCCTGCACATAGCGGGTTGATGAGTCGCTTTTTCTATGGAATTCTGCCGGTCATCTATGAAGAAGCAAAAAATTATACCTCCTATCGGTTTGAATGCGCTTTGCGCTCCTGTGCTGTACTGGGATTCATTGGTTTGCCCACTCTGGGTTTTCATCTGGAGACGGCTTTTCGAGAGGGGCATTATTCAGATGCCGCGGCGCTACTTTATGTGTTTTATTTGCTCATCGCATCTCTAAAGTACTGGATGAAGCCTCGACTTATCTGGGCTTATGTGCCGCTTGCTTTTATTTTAATTTCAAAAGAAATTACTGTTTCCTGGCAAAACATTACTCGATTTTTCACCTATGAAATTTTACCCTGGCCCATGCGTCGTCAGGGTTTTTTAAATGGTACGCATGAGATTAGCTTCCCGCTTATCCAGATCAAACACTGGTTTGTTAATCTGTTCCATACGGAAGCGTTGCCAGGGATCTGGTCTACAACCGTATTAACTCAAATAGCACTGGTTGCCACCGGCTTATTTACGTTAATTGCATTTGCCACCATCTGTAGACATTTTTTCGGGCCTGTATTTCGAAAAATTTCCCATTATGTGCTAATCATTCTTCGTACTACGCCAGAGTACATGCTGGCTTATCTTTTTGTACAGCTCTGGGGGCCTTCTATGTTACCGGCTATTGTTGCCATTGCATTACATAATGGAGCAATTCTGGCCTATCTCACCGGCCAGAATGCCAACCTCATCCAAATGCCAGCCGACGCTCCAAGAAAGAAAATCAATCGTTATTTTTTTCAAGTTCTACCCCGTGTTTACGGACAATTTCTGGCTTTTTTATTTTACCGCTGGGAAGTGATGATGCGTGAATCCGCAATTCTGGGTATTCTGGGCATTTACACGCTGGGCTTTTTCATTGATAGCGCCATTCATGAAGATAAGCTGGATCAGGCTGTGGTGCTTATCGTCATCACCGCCATATTGAATATGCTTATCGATACCATTTCGCAGGTGGTTCGTAAAAGATTGAAAGTATCCTCAAAACTGGTGACTTCATATTAATATGGATATGTAATACCTTCTGCTACTGTCAGGGAAAGCGTCTAGTCCTATATAGGATAGAAGCAGTCCCTGACTGACCCTGACCGTTATATATTGTAGCTTCAAATAAAATCGATTACCTTTTTGGACCGCCTGGGATTGGTTCATGGAAGGCACAATTACTTAATTTTCCCTTTTGCCACCTGAATGGCCACAAGAACCGGATCCCACACGGGAGCAAAAGGTGGGGCGTAACTTAAATCCAGGTTGGCCATCTCGGTGAGGGTCATTTTATTAGTCAGGGCCGTGGCGAATATATCGATGCGTTTGCTTACTCCTTCTTCTCCTACCATTTGCGCACCTAAAAAGCGCCCCTGGCGTCGATCAAAAATCACCGTAACAGTTACCGGTTTCACGCCCGGATAATAGCCAGCTTTATTGTTGGCGGTGATAGTCACTTTATCGGCTTCGAATCCATGCCGGGCAGCCTGTCGGGTGCTCAGGCCGGTTTTGGCTACTTCCAGATGAAAAGTCTTGAACACGGAAGTCCCTACCACCCCTTTGAACGTGGCATATCCCCCGGCAATATTTTCACCAGCGATTCTACCCTGTTTGTTGGCGGTGGGACCCAGGGGAATGTAATCGGGCTTTCCGGTTACCAGATTTTTCACTTCCACGCAGTCGCCGGCTGCATAAATATTAGGAAGGCTGGTTTGCATTTTCCAATCAACAATAATGGCACCGGTACTCCCCACACGCAAGCCCAGTGACTCAGCCAGGCGGATATTGGGGCGTAGGCCCGTAGCCAGGAGAACCAGATCAGTGGATAATCGAGTTTCGTTTTGTAAGATCACCGTTTGCGCCACGTTACCACCGTCTCCTTCGATTCCAATGACTTTACTCCCGGTAATCACTTTCACCCGATGTCTTTTCAATTCGTCTTCAATTACCGCCACGATTTCCGGTTCATAATCCGGTAAAATGTGCGCTTCTTTTTCGATGATGGTCACCTCTAAAAATCGATGACGAAAAGCCTCGGCCATTTCCATGGCGATGTACCCACCCCCAATAATAACCGCATTTTTGGGTTTGCAGGTATCCACGTACTGGCGCAAACAAATACCATCTTGCAGAGTTTGTAAAGTGAAAACATTCTTCAAATCAACTCCGGGTATAGCGGGTCGTATTGGACAGCCTCCAACCGACAGCACCAGTTTGTCATAAGCATATTGAATCTCTTTGCCGGTGGTTAAATTGATGGCGGTAACAAGGCGTTTTACCGGTTGAATCTCCACGACCTCGTGACAGGTGAACACTTCGATGCCGCGTTTTTCACGAAATTCTTCTGGTGTAATGGTAACCAGTTCCCGGGCTTCACGAACGATATCGGCCACATAGTAAGGAATACCACAGGCACTGTATGAGACGTGGGGGCTTTTTTCAAGGGCTATGATTTCAAGAGCGGGATTGGTACGTTTGGCTTTGCTGGCTGCGCTCATACCGGCAGCACAACCACCTACCACCAGCAGGATTTCTTTACGCGTTTTATTATTCATAAAAATAAATCAGTACGCTATTTGGTTTAATCGGTTTTATGGTTTTTGATTTCGTACAGTTTTATCAGGGCATGAGAACCCAGCTCTCCCAGACCTTTTTCACGAGCTTCGGTGAACAGTTCATAGGCCAGTCTGGTGCCTTTGAAAAGTTCATCATATTTTTGAGCCACCTCCCAGGCAATGCGCAGATCTTTTTGTTGCATACCCAGTTTGAAGCCGGGGGCAAAATCGCCTTTTAATATCCGCGGACCATAATTATCCAGGGCCCAGGAACCGGCCGCCCCGCTGGAAACCACTTTATGAACCAGTGCCACATCGAGTCCTAATTTTTTGGCCATGAGAAATGCTTCGGAAAGAGCTACCGCATGCAGACCGCAGAGAATCTGGTTGATCATTTTGACTCGCTGGCCATCACCATGACCCCCACAGTGGGTAATGTTCTTACCCATGGCCTCAAATATCGGAAGGCATTGTTTAAATATTTCTTCTTTGCCGCCCACCATGATGGTAAGCGTACCCTTTTGCGCACCCACATCACCCCCGGAGACGGGAGCATCCAGCATCTCACATCCCATAGATTCCAGTCGCTCTGCGAAGCGTTCGGTGGCCTCAGGACTGATGGTGCTCATATCGATGATGATTTTACCGGAGGATAACCCATGCACCAGACCATGCTCACCGAACAGCACTTCTTCCACATCCGGTGTATCATTGACCATAACGATGATGACATCGGTCATTTTTGCCAGTTCCGGAAGGGAATCAGCAACTTGAGCGCCCGCTTCTTGCAAAGGTTTAGTCTTTTCCCTGGTTCTATTCCATACGGTTACCGGAAAGCCGGCTTTCAGAAGATTCAATGACATGGATTTACCCATAATGCCAAGACCCGCAAAACCTATTTTCATAGGGAAATTTCCTTCATTTTATTATATGTTATGAAAGTAAATTTTAAAAATTTTACGAATTATCAGGTTAAATTATATGAATGTGCGCTGACTTTGTCAATGAATTTGTTGACAATGTGGTTTTGTTTAGATAATTTTGGGTGACGGTCAAATTTATTTCATCATTCGGCGTTCCTTGTTCAGGGTTCATAATTGAAGGGGATGGATGGGATTTTAGTTAGTTGTTCGTTGTTAGTTGAGTATTTCGAATGCAAAGAAAGACAAGAAAGACGTAAAGGGCAAAAAGGAGTGATGGAGTACTGGAGGAATGAACAGTCGTGGCAAGGATGACGGTTCATAGAAGCCCGGAGTGGTCATTCTGAGGTTTTATATGATCAGAAAAAACATGGGAATTAGAGGCAGATGAAGAATTATCTCCAAATTCTGGGAATTATTATATCTCTTTTATATTTTGTCACAGGTTGTAAGACCAGGGACAACTCCGACGAATCTACTTTGAAGTTCGCACAAAATGGGATTCTCAAAGACGTGACCCAGGAAGTCGGTCTGGATTTTGTGCATTATAATGGTATGTCAGGTAAGCTCTATTTTGTGGAAATGATGGGAGGTGGCGGGGCTTTGTTTGACTATGACAATGATGGAGATCTGGATATCTACCTGGTGCAGGGGCATTTTTTGGATCCAGCATGGAAGGGAGCGGATAATCACACTCCTATGGATCAGCTTTATCGTAATGATCTGAATGAAAATGGAAATAATGAACCGGGTTTGCACTTTACCAGTGTTACGCAGGAGAGTCAGATTAGAGCCTATGGCTATGGCATGGGAGTCACGACCGGAGATTATAACAACGATGGCTGGGTGGACCTGTATGTGTACAACTGGGGAGACAATCAGCTCTGGCGAAACAATGGCGATGGAACCTTCACCAATGTAACCAAACAAACCGGTACTAATGATCCTCGCTGGACCACTGCTGCCGCATTTCTCGATTACGACCTGGATGGCTGGCTGGACCTGGTGATTGTCAATTATGTGGATTACACATTTGCCAATGACCATCCCTGCTACTCGGCCATTTCGGGTGGACAGGACTACTGCAAACCGGATGCCTATCCTCCCACACCCGATCGTTTGCTTCATAATCGGGGCGATGGTACTTTTGAGGAGGTAACCTTTCAAAGTCATCTGGCCCGGGCATACGGTCCCGGCTTAGGGGTGGCCATTGCCGATTTTAATCTGGATGGCTGGCCTGATATCTATGTAGCCAATGATGGCAAAGAAAATCAGATGTGGATCAACCATCAGGGGCAATACTTTCAGAACCAGGCCATTCTGGCTGGAACCGCTGTCAATAGTGAAGGCCTGGCCGAGGCAAGCATGGGGGTCAATGTGGCGGATTTCGATGGCGATGGGGATGAGGATTTGTTCATGACCCACCTGACTCGCGAAACCAATACCTTTTACCGCAATCAGGGGCAGGCTGCTTATGGACTGCCTTTATTCGAAGATCAGACCCGCATCACCGGCCTGGCTGCGTCCAGTATTCCCTATACAGGCTTTGGTACCGTGGATTTTGATTTTGATAACGACGGCTGGCTGGATTTGTTTATTGCTAATGGCCATGTAGGCATCATTCAGGAACTGGCTGAAAAGGGAGACCCTTTTCCATTAAAACAGAAAAACCAGTTATTTCGCAATCTGGGAGACGGGCATTTTATCCAAGTAAGTTCTTCAGAAGATCCGGTTTTTTCTCTCATGGAGGTGAGTCGGGGAGTAGCTAAAGGCGATCTGGACAACGATGGTGACGAAGATCTTCTTTTATGCAACAATAACGGTCCTGCCCGCATTTTACAAAATGAAGTTGGACAGAACCAGAACTGGATTGGATTCCGTCTCATTGATCCTGAATTCAAGCGGGACGCCCTGGGGGCAAGGATTGCACTTCTTAGAAGCGATGGCGTTACCCTCTGGCGGCGAGTCCATGTAGATGGCAGTTATTGCTCGGCGCATGATCCACGAATTACAATAGGTCTTGGCAACAAAGGATTTCAGAAACTTCTTGTTTACTGGCCAGGGGGTCCTGTAGAAGAATTCGTTGATCTAAAAATAAATCGATATCATATCTTAAACAAAGGATCAGGAAATACTATTAAAAGCCCATGAAAGTTTGCCTGAATAGCCTTTTAATAATTGTCTTACTCTGCTTATTCTCAGGTTGTGGAAGCAATCCTAAAGATTCAACGGCGAATAATTCAATCCGTCCTTTACAATTACCTGAACTCTATTTAGCCGAACCTGAAGTTAAGGAGCAAATTCAGGCAGAATATGATAAATTAACAAATCTGATTAAGCAACCCAATATTGACCAGGCTACTCTTGGTAAGGCTTTTGGACACATGGGGCAAATATTTCTGGCTTATGATCTAACCGAACAGGCTGAAATTGCCTTATCCAATGCTGCTATTCTAATGCCGGAGGAATTTCGCTGGCCCTATTACCTGGGCTATCTTTATTTTACCCTGGGGCGATATGAGAGAGCTTTATATTTCTGGAAGCGCTCAAAACAAATCAAACCCAAAGATCCGATTATCTGGGTACGCATGGCGGAAG
>CAZMEG010000052.1:0-12585 GCA_964565205.1 uncultured Cytophagia bacterium | reverse complement strand
AGGAAGCCTGCCGTTGCTGAGAAGTTAAACCTCATCTCTCCGAAGCTAAGCTTCTTAACAATTGCGTCCCAAAATAAAATTTTGGGACGAGTGGTCAAAAAATTTTACCACAGGGTTCCACCAAAAACTTACTTCTTTGAAAAAATTCATCTTATACGGTTAAGATGACCTTGCCCACACTTTTTCTGCTCTGTAAAAAATTCTGTGCTTCAGCAGCCTGCTCAAATGGGAAAGTCTTCCCGATTATGGGACGTATTTTCCCCTGATTGGCCCATTTCATCAATTGATCCATAGCTTGATGAAATTCATGAACGAATTTAAACATGTAAGCTAAATGAAAAGCTGCGATGGTTTTATTTTCTGCCATCATGTTAAATGGATTGACCCGGGGCAGAGTTAAATACTGAAATACCAGCTTGACCCAGTTGATTCGCTTTCCACGTGGCATGAGCCCACCCAGACCATAAACTACAAGGCGTCCCATCGGATTAAGTAATCGATAACTTTTGCGGAATGTTTTCCGACCCACGGAATCCATCACAATATCAACCCCACCGCCACCGGTGAGGCTCCGAATCTCTTTTTCAAAATCATGGGTGGTATAATTTATGGCGTGTGCCACATCTTGTTCATGTAAAAATTTCACTTTCATATCCGACCCGCAGGTGGCATAGATTTCACCGTTGAATATTTTAACCAGTTGAATGGCAGCCGTACCCACACCACCGGCCGCAGCATGAATCAAAACACGCTCCCCCGTTTTCATATGGGCTAAATTAAATAAACCATGGTAGGCGGTTAAATAGGTAGTTGGTAATCCAGCGCCTTCTTCAAAGGAAAAATCTCCGGGCAATACGCGGACAAAATCCTGGTGTAATTTCACATGGGTTTGATAGCCACCAAAACGAGTCACACCTAAAACCCGCTGACCAATCTGAAAACCCTGTACTTTTTGACCCACCTCCTTTATGATACCTGAAACTTCAAAACCTGGCACAAAGGGTGCTTTTGGGGCGGCTTTGTAAAGCCCCAGGCGCTCAAATATATCAGCAAAATTCAATCCGATGGCTCGAACCTCGATTAATACTTCCTCAGAACCTGGCCTTGGTATCGGGACTTCTTTGATTTTTAAAACTTCCGGAGGTCCAAATCGAGTGATTTCTATGATACGAGCGTTCGACTCAGGCATGGCTATGTTCTTCCAGTTTTTTGGATTCAGGATAAGTCAAAATTTTTATTTCAGCATTTTGTAGAGCTTTTTCTAACAAATCATCCATAGTTAACCGGGATTCCGCTTCCTGCAACTGTTCAGGCTTGGCTTTGGTAGCGGGCTTCTGAGGAACAAATAGCGAACAACAATCTTCATAAGGTGCAATGGAAATTTCAAATGTACCGATCGCTTTAGCTTTTTTTATAATCTCTTCTTTGTCAAAACCAGCTAAAGGGCGCAGCACAGGCAACTTGGTAACTTCCTCAACCACGCGCATATTGCTTAATGTTTGGGAAGCCACCTGCCCGACACTCTCTCCGGTTACCAGCGCCGTAGCCTTTTCCCGATGAGCAATTTGTTCAGCTAATCGTACCATGTAACGCCGATATAACAACACCCGCAACTCGGCAGGCGCTTGCGCCATGATCTGACGTTGAATATCAATGAAAGGAACAAAATAAATTTTAGAACGAAATTGATATTGATTGAGAATCTTTACAAGTCGTTCAGCATTTTCCTGGGAAGCCCTGTTTGTGTAGGGCTGACTGTGGAAATGTACGTAGATCAAATCCACGCCTCTTTTTAGCATCAAATAGGAAGCCACAGGGGAATCAATGCCAGACGAAAGTAAACTCACAGCTCGTTCACTGACTCCTACCGGTAAACCTCGTAGTCCCGGAATTTTTTCAACATAGACCAGAGCATAGGGTCCGGAAATTTCAATGTAACAGGTCACCTCAGGGTTTGTCAAATCCACACGTTTATTACAACGCTTCTGCACATAGGCTCCAACCTCTCGATTTACTTCCACTGAGGTCATAGGAAATTCTTTCTGTGCCCTGCGGGTTTCAATTTTAAACGAGTCAAAACTCTGGTTTTGCATTAATGTCCAGGCCGCTTCTTTTATCTTCTCGATCTCCTTTTCCAGGGCCAGAGCAAAGCTGAAATGGGTGATTCCAAAAACTTTTTGCAAACGTTCAATGACTTGTTCCTGTGAAAAATCATCAGGCAAAAAAACCAGCATACGTCCGTGCAAACGTTCAAATTCATGGGTAGGAATACCGCTTAAAGCTCGTTTTATATTTCGCTTCAAGCGACCCTCAAAATAGCTCCGGTTTTCACCCTTAAGAGCAATTTCACCATAATGAATAACGATGCAATTTTTGAACTTCTTCATAACTCTCGCATTGTTCAGAAGCTTTGTAAGATTAGTATTCAAATAAAATTACTCATGACAAAAAAGGCATGACCGCTGGCCATGCCTTGCTTCATCCTCCCTCCTTTTCCCGTTTTTTTCTTATTCCAGCAAAACAATTTAATTTAATTAATCAAAATGTCAAGTATTTTTTATTGTACCTGAATAAATCATGAATTTACTTTCCAAATCCCGATCAACAAATCCCAACTTCATTCTGGGATTTGCGATTTGTTAAATCGGGATTTACACTGGCATCCTCAAAGTTTGTGAATTAAACAGGTTTAGTTTTGTAATCGTGCAGCTAACTGCTTTCCTTCGGGATGCTCAGGATTGCTTTTGAGCAATTCTTTAAGAGCAGTCTGTGCTCGATCTTTCCAGCCGTTCTGGAAATAAAATCTGGCAGCCAGATAATACACCTCACTCACATCTTTATTATTAGCAAACAACCTGAACAGTTCTGAAATTTCGTTGCCAAAACATTTTTGTGTTAACTCCCGATTTTCAAGAAAATAAGTTAATAGCAATATATTATCCCGATTCCGTGAGATTAATTGTTTTAATATTTTAATCCCCTGGTCAAACAAATTCTCGATGCGATTTAAATGAAAATTTAAATCCTCCAGGTTTTTTTGAAATGTCACACTCTCTTCCACATAGTGTTCCATAATATATTTAATTTCACGAGCCGCCATAACTTTATGAAACAAAAGTCCGATATTATTCATGAACTCTGTTTCCACATCATCAGGGGTAAATTTCTGAGCTTTTTCAAATTTTTTCTTGCGTGGATTAAGCACTCTTTTATAGAGAAGATGATGATCTTCTTTTATTTCAAAAAGGATATCGCTGATATTTTTCAATTTCTCAAAGGAAAGATTGGAATCTTTTTTTAGAGAACGACGATAATTCTTGAACTGCTCGCGAGCTTCCAGATACAACATAACCATGTTACGAATTTTCCAGTGCTTAATACGATGTAAGTAAGGCTTGACTTCCAGTTTTTCAGGCATGGTTCATCCTCCATCAATTATGCGAGGGATTCAGACAAGTTTGGCCATTTAACCAGCCATCAAAAATCACCTTTTGAATTTTGCTCAATTTAGACATGGGATCAATTTCGCAGCTAACTATTTGTTGACGACCAATTTTTACCTTCAAGTCCTTTTCAATCTCATCACGTCTTATTTTTAGTTTAATAATATCACCGATCTTTTTCTGCTGAATATAATCGAAAAACTGGGATCGAGAAGTGATGAGCTGGTCATCAATTTTAATCAACAGGTCGCCACGGCGCAAACCTGAAGCTTCCGCCGGACTTCCCTTTTCCACCAGAACCACACGATTTCGCGGTCCGAGAAAAAGCAAGTCGCCAATACTGGGAACCCATTCGGATTCGATGGAAACATTAAATCCAGCGGACGAAAGAATTTCTTCATAAGGCAATTCTGCGGTTCCAGCAACATAGTTTTCAAAAAAATCGGTAAAATCCGTTTGTGTTAAAGCGTTAAGGGTGCGTCTAATCTCCCCTTCGGCAAAGCCAGCATTCTCTTTGGCAAACCACCAGTTCATGAACCGCATTACATCATCGAGTCCCACGCGATTATTGGTGCGACGGCGTACTTCCAGGTCGAGTAACCAGCCAAGAATCTGCCCCTTGTTGTAATATGATAAACCAGGATTGGCATAACCACGTTCCCAGATTGAGCGACTAACATTCTGCACACTCACAAACAGGCGTTCTCCGGTTTCCTGCAATCGCTCAATTTCATCCGCCATTTCTTGCAAAAATTTTGTTAATGACCAGATATGGCTGCGTAATAGAGTTAACTTGGCATAATAACTCGTTACTCCCTCGCTGAACCAGAGATTTCCAGTGCGTACTTCTTTCGTGTAATCGAAGGGGCCCAGCCCCACAGGATGAATGCGTTTCACATTCCAGGCATGAAAGAATTCATGGGCAGTCACTTCCGCTGCATTCAAAATATTCTGTTCCAGTCGCCTGCTGGAAAGAGTGATGACAGTTGAATTGAGATGTTCTAAACCGCCACCACCCCGTCTCTGGTTTTGGATTCGATAGAAAAAAACATACTTTTTAAAAGGAATTTCATTGAATAAAGAAATCTGATATTTGCAAATACGCTTAATCAAATCTAAGAAATCGGAAATCTCAAAATTTACCGGACCCAGCAAAACAACAAAAAAGGGGACGTTTTGAATTTTAAACTTGTGATATTCAAATTTTCCCATAAAGACAGGGGCATCAATAAATTCGTCATAATTATTCGCATGAAAGGTAAATGAAGAATTCGTTTCAGGTAAAGGGGAAACAAGCTGCCAGCCGTGAGGAATTTTGTAAGTTATTTCAATGGGTTCGTTTTTCCTGCCTTCGATATACATAAATACACTTGGTCCCTGAATTATGGCATAGGTGGAATCCAGGGCATAGCCCGACCAGAATTCAAAAGCCGGTTGAACTTCATAATTTACCATTACCGGAAGGTTGTGAGTTTGAACCTGCCACGCATCTTTTTCGACCCTGGTTACTTTCAGGGAATGGCCTCGCAAATCTTTAGCGGTGAAATTGCGGACATTTTCATAATAATCTCTGAG
Source organism: uncultured Cytophagia bacterium (assembly GCA_964565205.1). Lineage (GTDB taxonomy): Bacteria > Zhuqueibacterota > Zhuqueibacteria > Oceanimicrobiales > CAZMEG01 > CAZMEG01. The sequence continues at coordinate 7,567 of CAZMEG010000052.1, read as the reverse complement.
ACGATAAGCCCCGGGACTCCATCGAGGCATACGAAAAATCAATTCGTTTTTATCGACATGTTCAACTTGAATAACCACCTGAAAAGCATCGTAATGATTTTTTTCGATTACAAGGGTATAATGAAGCTTTGCAGTCTGATTTTGTGTTGCCAGAGCGCAAGAGGATAATAAGCCAATCCAAAGGGGAAGCAGGAAAATGGGCTTGTACCGTGCAATGAACGATTTCATCATATTCCTGTAACAAATCATGAAGTGCTGGAGAAAATTTACTTTCTCCAACACTTCAATCTTTTAACTAATTCCTATTTTTTTCTTCTTTTACTTACAACCCCAAAACCCACAAATGGCAAGATAAAGAATGAGATATTCACCATGGCATTTACCGCCGGATTCCAGGCATCATCCCCAACGGCCACTTCGATGGCAGGGCGTCCACAACATCCCCCGCCATTGGTGGGTTCAGCAATGGAAAAAGTGAAATTGGGACCACGGGTTTCATTGCCTTCGTTATCTTTGGCGGTCACAAAGTATACGATAGTACTACCCAGCGGTTGACCGGGTATCTCACCACGATAATGATCATTGCCCTGGGCAGCCATACTCACGGTCACCGCTTCCTGACCTACCACCTGGTAGGTTAGATTTACACTGGCTATACTTCCATCATCCACAGCATCGGTTTCCACCACATACGGACCGGTTTCATCCAGGGTATTATCCAGATCGGTCGTGTTGGCAATGATGGGGTTTGTGGAAAGGGCATTATTCACATTGAGCCGTCCGCCGGTAATAAGGCGATCAGCCAGCTTTGACAAACGATCTACCGAACCCAGCAGCCGAATCTTTACCTGCCGCATGGTTAGATTTGGAAAGCGGGACCAGATAAGTGCGGCAGCTCCGCTCACATGAGGTGTGGCCATGGAGGTGCCGCTCAGCAGGCCGTAACGGTCCCGTGCCAGGGTGCTGAGAATTTCCGAACCGGGCGCCGCCAGATGCACCGTCTTCTTACCCCAGTTGGAAAATCCGGACAAATTATCATTTCGGGTTGTAGAAGCCACGGAAATTACGTTGTCAACCTGGTAATTCGCAGGGTAAGTGGGAAAAGAATCATTATTACTGCTGGCATTCCCGGCTGCTGCCACGAATAAAACACCATGCTGGTTAGCAAATTTGATGGCATCTTCCAGAGCCCGGGAGAATCCACCACCGCCCCAGCTATTGCTTAAAACTTTAGCCCCCATTTTGGTGGCATAAACAATGGCATCCACGGCATCGGCGGTCTCGCCACTGCCATCGGCACCCAGAAATTTAAGCGGCATAATAGAAACGGTCCAGTTCACTCCAACCACACCAATATTGTTATTGCCTACCGCTCCAATAGTTCCCGAGACATGAGTACCATGGTCGTTGTCATCAAAGGGGTTATTGTCATTGTTGATGAAATCCCACCCCTGGAAGTCATCCACAAAGCCGTTACCATCGTCATCGATACCATTGTTTTCGCGGCCGTTACCAAATTCACCGTTATTAATCCAGATGTTGGCTTTCAAATCTTCATGCTGGTGATCGGTACCGGTGTCTATGACTCCTACAATCACTGATTTGCTACCAGTGGTTTTGTCCCAGGCTTCTGGTGCATCAATTTTATCCAGACAAAACATGTCAGGAAACCGTGGATCATTTGGGGTAACAAAGGTGTGATAGATATAGTTGGGTTCAGCGTATTCGATGTTAGTATCGGCATTACATTCTTCAATCGCCTGGGCGATAGTTTTGCCACTGGTAATGTTGCAATGATAAATACCTAAATCCTCAATAGTTTTTATCACCGTTAATCCCACATGGGACAAAGTCTGTGAAACTGCCTGGGTAGAAACCGTGGATTTGAATTTGACCAGTAGCTCACCGGGTTTATGTTCAGCCATCTCGGCCCTTTCCTGTACCAGAGCCCTTTCTGGATTACCTTCGACGGTTGCCGTTGGGGTAGTTTTCATACTGAGAGCACGAACCTTAGCAGTGGGTTCAGCATATTCCACATAAGGCAATCTACTACACAACTGAATTACTTCGCTCACCGTCTTTTGTGAATCGATACGGTAAACACCAGCGTGAATTTCCTGAAAAGATTTAATTTTCTCCAGATTCAATTCAGCGAGTAATGCCTGAACCTCTTCCTGTGGTGCGTCCTGCTTGAATTTAATAACGATTTCTTTTTCATTAGTTCGATTGGATGCCATAAGCAAATAGCTAAACATGACACCCATCGTAAAAATTAATGTTAAAACTCCCATTTTGATTTTGAGGTTCATACCTTCCTCCTTCCTTAGTTAAGATTAAATAAATTAATTGATTAAAATCGACTATTGTACAAAATTTTTCAGCACGCCAAGAGATTTAATCTCGCATTCTACAACATCGCCAGATTTTAAAGCTCCAACACCTTTGGGGGTCCCTGTAGCAATAATATCGCCGGGATGTAAAGTAACAAATCGGGACAAATAAGCGACGATTTCTGGGATTGAGAAAATCATCTGGGAGACAGAAGCCTGTTGCCTGCGTTCACCATTCACCCGGACCTCGAGTTGTAAAGACTCCGGATTTTTGATCTCTTCTTTAGGTACAAGAAATGGACCTACCGGGCAGAAGGTATCAAAACTTTTAGCACGAAACCACGGATGTCCGGCTTCGATGTCCTTTCTCTGCAAATCACGCGCTGTGACATCGTTTAAAATGGTATACCCTGCTATAAAATCCATAGCATAGGATTCGGAAATATTGTGGGCTGGTTTGCCCATCACAATGGCTAATTCCCCTTCAAAATCCACCCGTCCTATATTTTCAGGTAACTGGATAACCTGTTCATGGGCAATCAAGGCGGAAGGAGACTTACAAAAGAATAGGGGCTCTTTGGGTATTTCGTTACCCAGTTCTTCAGCATGTTCTTTATAATTTCTGCCAATGCCAAGGATTTTCTGCGGTCTATCAATTGGCGGGGCAAAAGTCGGTTTTTCTTTTAATTTCAAATCGTCAAGCGAACGTATCTGCTGTAAAGTATTGAATACCTGGAAAAAAGTATCGGAGTGGAAAAAATCGGTTTCAACCATAAGTTGTAAAAAAGAGAGGCCAGGTCCTTTGCCGCCGCTTTTCAATTGCTTATAAAGTTCCCATGCCAGTGAAAAATTGTACAGTTCACTTTTATATTCGATTCCAATCTGGATTTGATTTTTGCTGGTGATGAATGAAAACGCTTTCAAATAGATTTCCTCCCCAAGTGTGTGAATTAATGGCCAAACATATATTGCTTCAAATATCTATTGGTATATTCTGATTCCGTGAGCTGGGCTTTCACTACATCACCAATAGAAATCATTCCGACGATTTTATCATTCTCCAAAATGGGTAGATGACGAATTCGGTTTTGAGTCATGATACCCATGGTATATTCGATGTCATCATCAGGCAACCCGATGATCAAATCCCTGGTCATGATATCTTTTACCTTCGTTTGCTTGAGCAAATGGCTTCGCTCAGCACTTTCACGTAAAATATCACGTTCAGAAATAATGCCCTGCAATTCCCCCTTATCATCCAGTACAAGCAAGGCACCGATATTGTGTTCCACCAGAACTTTAATGGCATCATGAACGGTTTTGTTCATGTTAATAGTGATGACTTCATGGCCCTTGCTTTCTAAAATATCTTTTATTTTCATCATGGTAAACCTCCTTATGGGCTATGCAGGATGGAACTCGACTAGATTATTTTTTGAATACATATAGTAAAAAATTAAGAAATTAAAAACAACCATAAAATACACATTCGTTGAAATTCAGGCTAAAATCTGTTCAGGAGTATTAATTAATTTTCTTGATTGCCTGATCACTTCATTAACCGACACGTTTTTTGTTTGGTTAAATTTGCCGCGAATGGCAAAAACATTCTCATTCAACGGCTTCCACCGGCCTGGATCGGTGGGACCAAAGATAGCAATAACTGGAGTTTGCACGCTGGCAGCCAGATGCATGATGCCCGTATCATTGCATATAGCCAGATTACAGCAGGCAATTACAGCGGCTAATTCACGTAATTTTAAATTAATCGCCAGGATCGGGGCAAAGTCCAGATTTGCTAAAAATTGAGAGCCCAGCGATCCTTCCTTTCTTCCCCAGGAAACCACAATAATGGCATTAAATCGTTTTCTAAAGTATCGGGCAACCTGAATAAAATTTCCGACAGGCCAGCGATTTCCAGGTTTACCTGCACCTATATGTAAAAACAGGCGTAAATTTTGCCATTTTCCTTTTATTTTTTGATTCATTAAAAACTGGCGTGCAAAGTTCAACTCCTTATCGGTTAAGTTAATTTCCTCATTTTTACCGGCAGGTTGCACACCAATGTATTTCAAAATATCAAGATACAATTCAGTCTGGTGTTTACCTGCATCTGTGACCGGGGAGATTAAATTATAAAAAAAATTGCGCTGACAGTTGGTAAATTTTAAATTCTCAGGTCCCAGAATAAAAGGGGCCCGGCTCAAATGGGCCAGAAGATCAGCCGTGAAAGAATGGGAGACGGTGTTCAAAACAATGGCCAGATCATAACCCGAACGGAGCCTTTTTAAAAACCGATACAATCTTAGAGGGGTCCATTGGCGTACATGTTCATGAAAACATAGGACTTCATCGATGAAAGGATGATTGTGTAAAAGCTCAAAAGTATAACTCCGGACAATTGCGGTTAGATGGGCCTGGTGAAAATGTGTTTTCAAGGCTCGAAAAACCGGAGTTGCAAGCAATAAATCTCCTAATTGGTCATGGGACTTGACCACCAGAATTCTATGAATTTTTGCTGTATCCAGATCGGATGGGTGAAGTAAGGGTTTGCCAAGCCTCTTCTCCAGAAATGGTAAAAATCGATCCTTCAAGCGACGTTCAACAGATCGTCCAAACTTTAACTGCGGCATCCACAAAGCTGGTAGCATAATCGTTCGAATTGTGAAATCATTCTATCCAGGGTGAAGAATTGCTCAACGCGCTGGCGCCCGGCCCGGCCCATCCGTTGACGCAATCCTTCATCATTTAATATTTGCATAATCGCCCGGCTTAAACTTTGACTGTCTCCAGGGGGTACCAGAAATCCCTGCCTGCCATCCTGTACTATTTCTGGCATGCTACTTATTCGGGTGGTTACCACAGGTTTACCAGCAGCCATCGCTTCAATTAAAACCCAGCCAAATCCTTCCCAGTAAGAAGGCAACACCAGAACATGAATATTTTTCATGACGGCTGGTATATCCTCGCGAAAACCTGTAAGTATGACTTTCGTGGTTAGATTTGATGACCTGCACCAGGCTTCTATCTTCGATTGCAGTTTACCTTCTCCAACCAGCAATAAACAGGCTTCTGGAATTTTTCGGGCAATCGCTGCAAAAGCTTCCAGCAAAATTTCGATCCCTTTACGCTCATCCAGTTGACCCACGAAGCCAATGATTTTAGCTCCCTGTGGAAGCTTTAATTCTCGTTTGAAACCGTTCATTCGAGAATCATCAAACTGCTGCAAGTCGAGACCGTTATAAACAATTGAAATTCTCTCGGATGGCAACCAGGGACTATTTTGCATTAAACTTATTTTAGTGGCTTCGGAATTGGTAATTATGTGGTCAGCCAGACGTGTGTAAGTCATACGATACCGCCAGTTGTTCTTCAGCGGATGATCAATGGCTCGGCGATGAATTACCCTAACTCCTGGTACCAGACGCGAGGCTATTCCGGCCAGCCGTAACTCTTTGTCCTGGTTGGTAATCACCAGATGGACTTTTGCCCTTTTCAGGGTTTTGTAAATTTTGAAAATATCAATTGGATCAAAATCACCACGAAAATGCACGGGTAAAACGGTTAAGCCAAGGTCTTTAGCTTTTTCATAGAATCTAATTTGGGGGCGGCACATCAATATGGTCTGGTGTCCACGATCCCGCAAAGCCTGCATGGTGGTCAACATCCAGACTTCGGCACCACCGAACATTTTGATGGAATTGATAAAAAGAAAATTTAACGTCACTTTATTCTGTTGAGGCAATGGCACTTGGCTGTGTTATACCAGCTAATTTATGAATTTTTTGCACGACACGGATAGCATCATGATAGCGAGCCACCCAGTCTCGGCCCAATCGACTTTTTTCTTTCCTCAGTACTTTGTTATGAACTAATTCCATTAGTTTTGCTTTAATGTTGTGTTCATTAATAACCACAAACGGATGATCGGGATATTGCCTGGCGAATCCGGGAGCCAGACAGGAACAGGTAGGAATTCCCATGGCCAGCGCCTCAAGCGAATTAATCCCGTATCCCAGTTCGCCAATTTGATCCACAAAAATATGGCATTCTGCCTTACGGCGTAAAGCTTCAGCATGTGGAAGATTTTCAATCAATATCATTTGTACGGGTAAATTTTGTTGCAATTCCTGGATGGCTGCAATGATCTTATCACTCCCCTTGGCAGACCGGTTGGTGGGGGCATGCCCGATTTTGATGATGGAGTCATCCGGCTCGGGACGGCGATGAATTTTACTTAAATCAAAAGGGAAAAATACGTGATGAATTCTGGGATGTAATTTTATATGGTCAAACTCGGTGGTAACATTGAGATCACTCAGGGCGTCAATCTCGGGAATTACCCCACGAGTGCGCAGATCACTACCCGTATAACAACAGATGACCTTTTTACCATTTCGTTTGAGTTGCTTGACCAGACGACCATCCCGGTAAAACTCCAGACCGCCGTCCAACTGGTACACATCAAAATTCCAGAAGTTGATTTGCTCCATAACCCGACGAATCTTTTTCTGCCAGAGGATTTCTCGTATCTTAATTAGCAAGCGTTCTGGAGCACCATGAGGCTGCCAGGTTGGTGGTATCTTCTCAGGTCGCTTGAGACGATTATCCACATTTAAGCGCTCTGCAGGAGAAAAAAATTTTTTGGCTATAAATGTAAACGACGAATTCATGAATGGTAATCTGAGACAGATATCTTCCTCATAATTACGAGGATCATGACCCAGAGTAATCAGTCGACTGTAAAATCCAAGTTGTCTTTCCGCTCGCACAAAAGTAATAGGCACACCGGCGATGTTGAATGGAGCTATGTGGAGAATTTTGAGGGTCATGGAGTAAATTACTGGATTTCTTTCACAAAAGTATCCCGAAAAATTCCCTGAGCACCGAAACTCTCTTTAAATCGAGCCAGACCCCAGTTGGGCTTCATGTTGACTGTGAAGATGCCAAAATCGAGAAATTTAATATTCTGTCGAATTGCCCAGCGAATCACATGGTAAAATAAAAAATTCACGCCTCGATACTTTTGCATGTTTTCATCATGACTTACATAAAAAGCCAGGGCTACACGATCATTACAAACAAAAATCACAATACCGGCGATCATTTGCTGATCTATGAAAGCGGCGAATAATTTAATTCGATCAGGGAAAATTTGTTTGAGCAACAATAGTTCATTCAGTGTATGGGCCGGTCGAACATTATGACGCAGCTTTAAGTTCTTCTGTAAAATTGAA
>CAZMEG010000051.1:0-12739 GCA_964565205.1 uncultured Cytophagia bacterium | reverse complement strand
AAATATTCTTAAAAATTTTAACGATAAAATGAAATCAACCCACCAGACAAATGAAGTATTAACTACACCAGAGGTCTTAATAACATCTATAAAATCAATCACATCAATACTTACTTCCCCCTTTGATTTCGAAAATAAATATAGCCAAATCTATAAAGAGATCAGTAAACTTTTACCCATGGATGGTATGTTTTTAGGGTTGTATTTAAAAGAAAATTCCCTCTTACATCTGATTTTTATAATGAATGAAAATCAACGATTTCCAGAAGTTACTATCCCGGTTGAATCTCGTATAGAAAAAGAGGCCTTAACCAAAAGGAGGCCAGTTTTAAAAAACAACATAAAACAATCACTGAATTATTTAAATAATAACCATAAAGTTGTGCGATCAACGCTTGCGACCCCGTTAATTTATCGTGATCAGGTCATTGGATTAGTGAGTCTGCAAAATTATACCTCAAACGTTTATTTAGAAACCCATCTGGAATTTTTATCACTAATAAGTGGATTCATTACTCTGGATGTCATCAATTTCATTTTAACCAAAGCTCGAGAAATAGAAAAAAATGCCTTAAAACAACTGCAAAAGGTCAGCCATGAATTAACGCAACCCTTAACAGGAATTACAGGTTACTGTAATTTAATTCGTGAAGAAATTTCAAAGGATGACCCTTTTTTCAGGGAAATTTCTGATATGGAAGAACAGGCCTTACGGCTGGAAAAGCTAATCCAGAAGGTTCAGATGACCGTCCATTTAAACCATTCAGAGATAGCAAAAAATAATCCATATTTAAACTTACTAAAAATACTTCAGTTGGATGAATAACCAATGGCGAAGGAGCGGGTCACACCTAAAATTTTAATTGTGGATGACGAACCGGTTGTTCGCAACGTCTGTCAGCTAAGCCTGGAGAAACGTGGTTATCACGTCGAGACCGTGGAAAATGGAAGCAGGGCTTTAGAATTATTAAAAAAAGGGGATATCGATATAGTTTTTACTGACATCAAAATGCCTATCATTGATGGCCTGGAACTACTTGATACCATAAAAAGAGATTTCCCCCATGTGGAAGTGGTAATTATGACCGGCTATGCAACCATTGAAGGTGCCATCGATGCGATGAAAAAAGGGGCTTACGATTTTATTCTTAAACCCATCAAACCCGATCAAATTCGGCTGGTTACAAAAAAATGTGTCGAAAAAATTCAATTAAGTGAAGAAAATCGAACTCTCAGATTGGCTAACCAGAAGTTGCAAGAATTACAGGAAATGAAAGACAAATTTTTAGCCATTACCAGTCATGAGCTCCGGACCCCTGTCAGTCATTTAAAAGGATACCTTGGCATTTTAGGCGATGAAATTTATGATCAATTATCCGAATCCGATAAAAAACAATGTATACAGGTATTAAATAACGCCGTACAGGAACTTGAAGACATCGTTGCCAGGATGCATAATTTATCACAGATAGAAAATGGTAAACATTCCAATGAGCTCGATCTGGTGGACGTCAATAAAATTATAGAAAAAATCGTGGAGGATTACAGGATAATATCCAGGCAACGTAATCAATCTATTAAATTCTCAAAAACCATCGATCCTCTCTCTATTGTGGTCGATCCCAAACAAATTAAATGTATGGTGAGCGAACTCATTCAGAATGCCATAAAATTTACTCCAGATGGGGGCGAAGTTCTTGTTACTACGAAAATAGAAGGGGAATATTGCATAATTAGTGTGAAAGACAATGGGGTGGGAGTTGAGTCTTCAAAGCTCGGAAAAATATTTGAAAAATTTTACGAAGCCCAGGACAGCAAATATCACAGCTCAAGCAAATCGTCATTTATGGGGGGTGGTCTTGGCTTAGGTTTGCCCTCGGTCCGTGCCATGGCCGTAGCTAATGGTGGAGGCGTTAAGGTCAAGAGCGAACAAGGAAAAGGTAGCGAATTTTCAGTCTATCTACCCCTCGAGAAAAATGGTAAATAACCTTCCCCTGTCAACCGATTATCGTATATTAGTTGTCGATGATGACGAACACATTTGTAAGCTCTGCCAGAATACCTTAAGCAGAGCTGGATTCCACGTGGATACTACCTCCAATCCTTCCACGGCCCTGCAAATGGTGGCCAAAGAGCATGTAGACCTGGTTCTCACCGATATTAAAATGCCACAGATCAACGGGTTACAATTAATCCGCCAAATTAAATATATTGACCCGGATTTACCGGTCATACTCATGACCGGTTTTGCTTCGGTAGAGACAGCTTTACAAGCGGTTCGAGAAGGGGCCAATAATTTTGTACGCAAACCTTTTAACCATCAAGAATTAGTACTCACCGTAAATACAACGCTCCAGCAAAAAAAGCTTTTAAGAGAAAACATCCGTTTAAAAACTCTGGTCAATTTTTTTAAAGTAAGTGAAAAATTTAGTTCATTACATGACCCTTCAAAAATTTATGATTTACTCCTGCAGGCGGTCATGCGGGAAACCGCGGCTGAAAAAGGGGCCATTTTTCAGTACGATCCTGAAACCGACCTTTATTATTTAAGGCATAGCGTCAATCTCAACGGTTACATTTCCAAAGGGCAAACTTTTAATAAAACTCATGGTCTCCCTGGACTGATCTTCAAAAATCGGTCCCCCCGGACAGTTGAAAATTGGCAGGACTCGAATATTAAGATTGATTCCATTGGCGAAGAAAAATGGTCCAAATATGCCATCGGGGTGCCGTTAAAATTTAATGATGAAGTACTGGATGTGCTCTGTCTTTATAAAACCAGGGCAAAGTTTTCAGAAGCTGACATGGACGGCACACTCTTACTTGTGAATCAGGCCGCCATTGCCTTAAAAAATGCGGAGTTACTGCTGGAACTGGAAATATTATTTCTGGAAACCATGAAATCTTTAGCCACTACCTTGGACGCACGAGACCCCTATACCCATGGGCATTCCCGGAGAGTAGCCCAGGTGGCTCTTGAGATTGGTAAAATTTTGCAATTCACAGAAAAACAACTGGAAGAACTGGAACTCGCTGGAATTTTACACGACATTGGTAAAATTGGTATCCCCGATGTCATCTTATTTAAACCCGGACCTCTAACGCCTGAAGAATATGAAATCATCAAAACGCATGCAGAAAAAGGGTACCGAATCTTACAACACATAAAAAGGTTAACCTCGGTGGCTAAGGCCGTTTACAGTCATCATGAATGGCATAATGGGAAAGGATATCCACAGGGTTTGCAAGGAGATGAAATCCCTCTTTACGGGGCTATCATTGCGGTAGCCGATGCTTTTGATACCATCGTAACCGATCGGCATTATCGCAAAAAACGAAGCTACCAAGATGCTTTACAGATATTAAAAAATTGTGCAGGCACTCAATTCAATCCCCGGGTGGTGGAGGCTTTTTCTCAAATCCCGAAAAAGAAATTACCACAACTCACCACGATTAAAAATAGCGATCTCGATAATCCTTAATTTCAGCCTTTGCCTTAAGGTTAGCATACCACTGGGTAAACACCTGGGTCAATTTACGCTGAATCAATTCCTGCCGGATTGATTCTTTTTTTGCTTCAAAATCTTTTTGATCAAATGGACTCTTCTGAATTAACTGGATAATATAATACCCTCGAGTACCTTCAACAGGGTGAGAAACCTGGCCCGGTTTCTCCAAGGCAAAAGCAGCACCGATAAAGCGAGGTTCACGCCCTACCCCCGGTACGACTCCACTTCTGGTAAATTCTTCAGTAGTTTTCAACTCTAAACTATCCTGTTTAGCCACTTCTTCAAACGAAGACCCGTTCTGGATTTTATCATAAACTTTTTGAGCCAGATCCCGCGCCATTTCCATCCTTTTTTGCATGAGGAGTTTATTTTTAATAAGAGTTTTAACTTCTTCTAAAGGTTTAATTCGCTCTTTTTGAATATCCACGATTTTGTAAACAAAAAATCCCTGGGGAGTTTCTTCAACTTCGCCCACGGTCCCTACATCACTTTTAAAAATAAAATTGCTCACCTGTTTGTTTAATCCAATTCCAGGAACGAATCCGCTTCCTTTTGGAAAAAATGCTGAAGTTTGAACTTTGAGATCATATTTTTTAAATTCTTTGGCTACTTCTTCAAAAGGTCTGGTTTTGACTTCATCAGCAAAAAGATAAGCATCATCCTGAATTTGCTCTCGACTTTTTTCAGATGGCTGGAATTTCAACAAAATGTGACGGGCGTGAACTTTAGGTTTACCTTTTTCAATTTTGCGCTCTTCCACTTTAATGATATGCAAACCAAATTGGGTTTCCACCGGTCCCACTATATCACCGGGTTTGGCTGAAAAAACAGCATCTTCAAAAGGCTTGACCATTTCCCCCTTTCCAAAAAATCCAAGATCCCCGCCTTTGTCCCGTGTGCCAGGATCGTCTGAATAAATTTCTGCTAATTCAGCAAAATCCTCGCCTTCTTTAAGACGTTCCATTAACTCCTCGGCCTCTTTACGCACTTCCGCACTATCTTCGGCTGAGGTTTTCAGAGGAAATATTACATACTGAATTTTCCGCTTTTCTTCTTCTCTAAATTCATCTTTATGTTCATCATAATATTTTTGAATTGTCGCATCTGCAATTTCGATATTTTCTTTAATAAATCTGGATTGCGGGATAAAAATGTATTTCACTTTAACCTTTTGATTTTGCTTTAAATATTCTCTTTTCACCATGTCGTCTGTAACATGTACCGTCGATTGAAGTCGCTGCTGCAAATCTTCACGGGGGATAGTAATTCGTAAATAATCTTCCACCTGTTTCCAAAGTTGTGCATTGGCCGGGTTATTTAAAGCAGCCTGGTATTTAGCCATATCAAATTGCTTCTTATCATTCTGGAAACCCGGGTTTTTCTTTAAAATATCAGGTGGCATATTAAAAATTCTATAAACAATTTCCGCATCATAAGCTCGAATACCTCTCTTTTCCAGTTCCTGCCGAATTAAAATATCCTGTACCAGGTCTTCCCAAACCTGATTGCGTAAATATTCCAACTGGCTTTCCGTAGGTTCTGTCTTGGTTTGGTTACGATATTGATCGAGACGATTAGCATAAGCTTCGTAAAATTGCTTGTCGGTAATTTCTACCCCATTCACTTCGCCAATGATGCCTCTGGGTTGCTTTAAGCCGAGAATATTCATTCCCCAGTCAAATACAATAGTTCCGATAAATGCTAAAACTAAAATGATTAGAATAATTTTAGTATATTCTCGCATGTTTTGCATTACTGGCATACGTCAAAACTCCTTAACTAAATTTATATTTTTCAAGATATCTTTCAGAGAGGGAATTTAATTGGTAAATGGTTAAAAAGCAAGTTATTTTTAAAAACTGCACAAACCTAAAACCTTGACATTTTGACACAACCAATGTATATTTAAAAAAACAAATTATTAAATTAAGCAATTACAATCTATGGCCAAATTTAAACTGGTTGCTGATTATAAGCCAACAGGGGATCAACCGAAAGCCATAAAACAATTAACCGAAGGCGTTTTGCGTGGAGAACGCTACCAGACCCTCCTGGGTGTAACCGGTAGCGGGAAAACATTCACCATTGCCAATGTTATCGCCAATGTGGGAAAACCTACCCTGGTGATTTCACATAATAAAACTCTGGCTGCGCAGCTTTATGGGGAATTAAAGAGCTTTTTTCCCTATAATGCCGTGGAATATTTCATTAGTTATTATGACTATTATCAACCTGAAGCCTATGTGCCCTCTACCGACACATATATTGAAAAAGATACGTCTATTAACGATGAAATCGATCGGTTGCGTTTAAAAGCTACAAGTTCGCTGTTATCCCGTGATGATGTAATAATTGTGGCCTCGGTCTCCTGCATTTACGGATTGGGTGATCCGGAAGATTACAAACATGAATTGGTGATCTTAAAACGGGGGCAAATCATCGAACGAGATGAAATTTTAGCCCAACTGGTGGATTGCCAGTATAACCGCAATGATTTTGAATTTGTACGGGGCACGTTTCGAGTGCGAGGGGATGTGGTGGAAATTTTCCCGGCCTACGAAGAAGTAGCCATTCGAGTGGAGTTATTTGGCGATGAAATTGAACAGATCAGCATCGTGAATCCCTTGACCGGAGAGATTATTTCCGAGCAAGACACCGTGGCAATTTATCCCGCCAAACATTTCGTAACGCCTCAGGAAAAGTTACAACGAGCCATTCAATCCATTCGTGAAGAGCTGGAGGAACGCCTGGAATATTTTCGTTCCCAGGGCAAACTACTGGAAGCGCAACGGCTGGAGATGCGCACTAAATACGACCTGGAAATGCTTCAGGAACTGGGTTATTGTCCGGGCATTGAAAATTATTCCCGTCATCTATCGGGACGAGCCCCTGGACAGCGTCCGTATACGCTTATCGATTATTTCCCCGATGATTTTCTAACAATCATCGATGAATCGCATGCCACCATTCCGCAACTTATTGGTATGTACCATGGTGACCGTTCTCGCAAGGAAACCCTGGTAGAATACGGCTTCCGTTTGCCTTCTGCTCTGGATAACCGTCCTTTAACGTTTGAAGAGTTTGAAAGCCTCATAAAACAGGTGATATTTGTTTCGGCTACACCAGGCGATTACGAGCTGGAAAAGTGCAAGGGTGTGGTGGTGGAGCAAATCATACGTCCCACAGGGCTGATGGACCCGGAAATTGTCGTGAAACCGGTGAAAAATCAGATTGATGATCTCATTGCCGAGATTCGTGAGCGGGTGGAGCGTAATGAGCGAGTCCTGGTAACCACGTTAACCAAACGTATGGCCGAAGACCTCACCGACTATCTGGCCGGTATGGACATCCGGGTGCGGTATTTGCATTCCGAAATCGATGCCTTAAATCGAGTGGAAATCCTGCGCGACCTGCGTCTGGCTGAATTTGATGTGCTTGTGGGAGTGAACCTGTTGCGGGAAGGCCTGGATTTGCCCGAGGTTTCCCTGGTGGCCGTGCTGGATGCCGATAAAGAGGGCTATTTAAGATCAGAACGCTCACTCATGCAAATCGCCGGTAGAGCGGCTCGAAATGTGGCTGGCAAGGTCATCTTTTATGCCGACACCATAACCGAATCCATGCGCAAAACCATCGAGGAGACCAACCGCAGAAGAGCCATTCAGGCAAAATACAATGAAGAACACGGCATTACTCCGAAAACCATCTATAAGACCTATGAGCAAATCATGAGCTCCACACGGGTGGCCGATGCCAAAGCTTCTCGTTGGGGCAAGGGCAAACGAGGGGTCATCGATGAAAAGCGCTGGAGAAAACTCTCACCGCTGGAAAAAGAGGAACTGCTCGATCGCCTGGAGAAAGAAATGCTGGAAGCCGCCCGTCGCCTGGAATTTGAACGAGCGGCCGAGTTGCGCGACGAAATCGATCGCCTGACTGGAAAGAAAAAATTCGCCTGGAGCTAAGTGCCTAATTCAAACCGAAATTATCTCGCCGTTATTGGAGACCTGGTAGGTTCCCGTCAATTGAATTCGCAGGAAAGGTCGGCTGTGCAGAGACGTTTTCAAGAAATTCTTGACCAAATTAATCACGAATTTAAAGAAGACATAGCAGCACTTTTTTTAATTACCGCAGGGGATGAAACCCAAGGCATTCTACATCGCACGCAACGGTGTTACCAGATTCTCAGAAAAATCCAGATGGACCTGTCTCCAATTAAAATCGTATTTGGTCTGGGTTATGGACCATTAACCACGGAATTGAAAGAATATGCTATTGGAGCTGATGGCCCGGCTTTTTATTATGCCCGTCAGGCTCTGGATGAAGCCAAAAAAGAACGCAAAGCTTATGGAAAGTCCATCCTGCGTGAAGTCCGTATCCATTCCAATGATGAAATACGCGACCAGACCATCGACGCCCTGTTTTTGTCCCTGGCGGTAATTCGAGACCATTTAACCGAACAGCAGGGGAAAATTGTTGAATTGCTGGAGAAGGGTAAAAGTCCGAAAGAAATTTCGGAAATTCTAAAAATTCCTTTGCCTAATATCAGTAGAACCATTGAAACCACTCATTATCGGGAGTATGAAATGATTGTGGCATGCCTTGAAACCTGGTTTGCTAAAGCTTTTAATTGAAGTTATCAATATTTTGATAACTTCCTATTACTTATCAATTTTTTGATAACTTTTACTTACTTATCAATTATTTGATAACTTAAAACTGGAAATTGAATGGACATCCTGTTAATTAAGTTGAATGTAATAATCAAGATCGCTGCCTATCTTGTGGCCTGTATTTTTGCACACTGGCCCAGTAACTGGTTGATTCGAAAAATTATCAGGCGCTGGAAACCGGATAAGGATGAACCTACGGATAGAATCGGAGCTTTTATTGGCACCCTGGAACGTATTTTAACCATCATTTTGGTGGGGCTGGAATCCTATGCGGCGGTGGGATTCGTGGTGACTATGAAATCCATAGCTCGATATGAACGGGTACAAAAAGAAAAAGCCTTCGCAGAATATTTTTTGGCCGGTACCATGTTAAGTATGCTCATTGCCTTAATTTTAGGATTAATCGTTCAAAGAACCGTGGGAAAATTGTAATGAGGATGTTAAAATGCGTATATTAGTGATTGGCGGTGGAGGGCGAGAACATGCCCTGGTGTGGAAGCTCAATCAAAGTCCGCTGGTGGAAAAAATTTACTGTGCACCGGGTAATGCCGGGATTTCTCAAATAGCCGAATGTGTGGACATTAAACCGCTGGAATTTGATCGACTGTTAAATTTTGTCCGCAAGCACGAAATCGACTTGACTGTGGTGGGTCCGGAAGACCCGCTGGTATACGGTATCGTGGATGAATTTGAATCTCAGGGCTTGAACATATTTGGACCTTCACGTAAAGCGGCGGAACTGGAGGGTAGCAAGGCTTTTGCAAAATATTTGTTGCGTAAATATCAAATTCCTACGGCCAATTGTGTGGTATTTGAACACGTAGAAGAAGCTAAACAATTTTTAAAAGAAACAACCTATCCCACGGTGGTCAAAGCCGATGGCTTAGCAGCGGGGAAAGGGTCTATTATCTGTCATAGTGAAGAAGAGGCTTTAGAGGCCATCGACAAAATTATGGTACAGAGAATTTTTGGAGAGGCCGGTAACAAGGTTCTTATCGAAGAATATATGGCTGGCGAAGAAGCCTCCGTATTTGCCATAACCGACGGGGACAACTACTCGCTACTCCCACCGGCTCAGGATCATAAGGCTATTTACGATAATGACCAGGGGCCCAACACGGGAGGCATGGGGGCTTATGCGCCGGCTCCAATAGTAGATCAAAACATGCTGATTCGAATTGAGCAGGAAATCATTGCTCCCACAATTCGAGCCATGGCTCTCGAAGAAAGGCCCTATCGGGGGGTTCTGTACGCTGGATTAATGATCACCAAGGAAGGCCCTAAGGTAGTAGAATTTAATTGCCGATTTGGCGATCCTGAAGCTCAGGTCATTTTACCTCTCATTAAAAGTGACCTGGTGGAAATCATGTTTCGCATTTCGCAAGGTAAACCATTAACCGAAAAGATAGAACTTGAAAAAAAATGGGCATTATGTGTTATTGTGGCTTCTGGTGGCTATCCAGGTAAATATGAAAAAGGAAAACAGATTTTTGGCCTGAACAAAAATTTTGGTGAAGACATTTTAATCTTTCATTCTGGTACAAAATTAACCGAAGACAAAAAAATTGTTACCAGTGGTGGAAGAGTCCTCGGGGTTACAGCGGTGGGTAGCGATTTTGAAACAGTACGAGAACGTGCTTACTGGGCGGTAGGCAAAATAACTTTTGACAAAGCCTATTACAGAAAAGATATCGGCGCCAAAGCCTTACGCTATTTGAACCGATAAATGGAAAGAAACAATTCACTTTAAAAAAGAAAGGGAGTTCGTATGAACATTTTAGTCACAGGTGGAGCCGGATTCATTGGCTCCCACATCGTCGATGCTTATCTCCGGGAAGGACACACTGTAACAATCATTGATGACCTTTCCAGTGGAAGAAAAGAAAACATTAACCCTCAAGCCACATTCTACAAAATGGACATACAGGAGGAAGCCGTTGCGGACATATTTGCCCGGCACCAATTTGATGTGGTAAATCATCAGGCAGCTCAGATGGATGTGCGTAAATCCGTAGCCGATCCCATTTTTGATGCCCGGGTGAACGTTCTTGGCATGTTAAATTTGCTGCAAAATTGTGTACACTTTGGAGTTAAAAAATTTATTTTTGCCTCCACTGGCGGAGCTGTTTACGGTGAACAATCTTATTTTCCGGCCGATGAGGAACATCCTACCTGGCCTTTGTCACCCTACGGCATAACTAAGCTCACAGGTGAGAAATATTTGTATTTTTACAAACAGGTGCACCATTTAAATCATGTCATTTTACGGTATGCCAATGTGTATGGACCAAGACAAAATCCACATGGTGAAGCCGGTGTGGTTGCCATTTTTTCCACACGACTATTGCTGGGAGAGCAACCGGTTATCAACGGGGATGGCAAACAGACTCGCGATTATGTGTATGTGGGAGATGTGGTCCGTGCTAATCTTCTGGCTTTAAATTACGAGAAAAGCGATATTTTTAACATCGGTACCGGAACCGAAACCGACGTTAACACCATTTTCCAGCGATTGAACGAACTCACCGGAGCAAGAGCTGAAGAATATCATGGTCCGCCCAAACCTGGCGAACAGTTACGAAGCTGCATTTCCTATAAAAAAGCAGAAAAAATTCTCGGCTGGAGACCTGAAATCGATTTGAACCAGGGCCTTCGATTAACAGTACAATTTTTTAAAGAACACTTAACAAATAAAAAGTGAGCTTAAATGCTTGAATTACCAAGAGAAATAACAACGGGGGAAGAATTTGGAATCATTGGGCATTCTCCAGCCATTTTGCAAATTATTTCAACGATTAAACAGGTGGCCCCCACAGACATTTCTGTGCTTATTGTTGGTGAGAGCGGTACCGGTAAAGAACTGGTGGCTCAGGCCATCCATAAATTGAGTCGACGGAAAAATCATCCAATGGTGGTAGTAAATTGTGGTGCCATCCCGGAAGGTATCATGGAATCGGAACTGTTTGGTCACGAAAAAGGTGCTTTTACCGGAGCAACAGGTTCTCGCAAAGGCTATTTTGAAATGGCAGACGGCGGCACCATTTTTTTAGATGAAATCGGGGAAATGCCGCTTGCCACGCAGGTAAAATTGCTGCGAGTTCTGGAAGGCAAAGAATTCATGCGTGTGGGTGGCAGTGTGCCTCAAAAAGTAGATGTACGAGTCATTGCTGCCACCAACCGAGAGCTGGAGAAAGCGGTTCGCAATGGCGAATTTCGTGAAGACCTGTATTTCCGTCTGAATGCCGTGCGAATTTTTATCCCACCTCTACGTGAACGCAAAGAGGATATCCCTTTGCTGGTAAGTAAATTTACAGAAGAATTTTGCAAGAAAAATCAAATCAATTTCGAAGGATTTACTGCTTCAGCCATTCAGTTGATGCAACAGCATTCCTGGCCTGGCAACGTGCGGGAACTGAAAAATCTTATTGAAAGCGTCATCGTGCTTGAAAAGGGAAGAAAAATCGATCATGTTATTCTCAGCAAATATTTAACACAGTTACAAACATTCGAACGAAATTTGCCCGTGCCAACCCGTCGTACTACTGAGGAGGTCGAACGGGAATTCATTTACCGGGCACTACTGGATTTAAAAGCAGAAATTCATGATTTGAAAGAAGTTATTTATGAGGCAATGAATTCTCAGAAGCCAAAATCGTTACCTTTTTACTCGGAAGTGGTACCGCGGCCGGTTGAACCCGGCACGGTTTACAGTGACCATGAGATTGTGGATTTTGAAGACAAAACCCTGGAAGAAGTGGAAAAAATATTAATTGAAAGAGCGTTGAAGAAAAATGATGGCAACAAAAGAAAGGCGGCAAGAGCCCTTGGAATTAGCGAGCGAACTCTTTACCGTAAGATCAAAGAGTACAATTTACATGTTTAATAAAAAATACCTACTGCCAAAAATATTTATTTTCTTGTCTTTGGCGTTTGTTTGTTTATTTACTGCATGTGGACCATACTCTTTTTCAGGCACCTCTCTACCTCACATTAAAACAGTAGCCATCCCCATATTCCAGGATCAAACGGCTGAATTTGGCATCAAAGAGAAATTAACCGAGGCCGTTATCGATGAATTCACCCGGGACAATACCTTAAAAATTACTGACCGGCGCAATGCAGATTCAGTAATCGAAGGAACCATCTTAAGCGTGGTGGATGAAGCTGGAACATTTACTAAAGGAGAAAAGGTAAAGGATATCAAAGTCTTCATCACGGTGAAAGTCAAATATGAAGATTTGAAAAAAAGAAAAATCATCTGGGAAGAAGAAATCACGCAATGGGGCACATTTAATCCGGATGAAGGTCCGGAGAGTCGGCAAGCAGGCATCGAGGAAGCCATTGCAAAAATTGCCAACGAAATTTTGAATAAATCCGTTTCAGGATGGTAGCGGTTTATCTCATTTGAAAATCTCCATCAAAAAAATATCACAAAAAATATCAATTAAACATTTCACCTGAAAAATTCCGAACCACGAAGTGCGCTAAGGACACGAAGAAAATCGAGTGTAAAGAGATCTTACATAAAAACCTCTAATTTATTGAATTCATAAACATGAAGGG
>CAZMEG010000050.1:0-12883 GCA_964565205.1 uncultured Cytophagia bacterium | reverse complement strand
GTGATTCCACGCTCACGTTCCTGCTCCATCCAATCCATGGTAGCGGACCCTTCGTGTACTTCCCCCATCCGATGAATTTTGCCTGCATAGAACAAAATTCGCTCGGTGGTTGTCGTCTTGCCCGCATCAATGTGGGCCATAATTCCGATATTTCTTGTCTTTTCTAATGGATGTCTTCTTGGCATAAAAAACTCCACAATTTACAGGAGAAAACCTAGATTTGATTTTCTCCCTTTGTGGAGAACCTTTTTATATCTAGGTTTTCCCTTATTTACCTTTTCTTTTTCATTAACTATTTTATAATTTGCATTTCATGAAAAAGGGAAGTAATAAATTACCCTTCCCTTTTTCAAAAATTTTTAATGCAATTTCAAAGTACCAACTATTTCCGCCTCAAACTTTACCAGCGGAAATGTGCGAAGGCTTTATTAGCCTCTGCCATCCTATGCGTATCTTCACGCTTTTTAATGGCACCGCCTTCATTGTTGGCGGCGGCTATAAGCTCCGCTGCCAGCTTCTCATCCATGGATTTGCCAGCACGGGCCTTCGCAAACTGTATGAGCCACCTTATGGCAAGAGATTGCTGCCGTTCCGGTCTCACCTCCACAGGCACCTGATAGGTGGCCCCACCTACACGTCTGGATCGAACCTCGATAATCGGTTTCACATTCTCCACAGCTTTCTCAAAAACTTCTATTCCGGGTTTCTTAGTCTGTTCTTCAATCCGTTTCAAGGCTGAATAAAATATTTTTTCAGCAATACTTTTCTTCCCTCGCCTCATAATACCATTTATAAACTTGGTAACCAGAACACTATTGTAAATCGGATCCGGTAAAACCTCTCTTTTTTCAGCTCTTTTTCTTCTCGGCATACGCTAAAAATAAACCTTTATTTTTTCTTTTTGGTTCCGTACTTAGAACGTCCCTGACTTCGGTCTTCAACTCCACTGGTATCGTACACACCGCGAACGATATGATAACGAACACCAGGTAAATCTTTAACTCTCCCACCGCGAATTAATACAATCGAGTGTTCCTGCAAATTATGCCCTTCACCAGGAATATAAGCCGTCACCTCAAATCCATTGGTCAATCTTACTCTTGCAACCTTACGTAACGCCGAATTGGGCTTCTTTGGTGTTGTCGTATATACTCTCGTACATACGCCGCGTCGTTGAGGACATCCCATCAACGCCGGTGCTGAAGTCTTCTTCGTCACTCGCTTTCGACCAAACCTAACTAACTGATTTATCGTAGGCAATGTTCCTCCTTTACCTTAGAAAATTCGAGCGCTTAATATAGATAATGTTTATCAAAAATGCAACCATTTTTTAAAGAATTTTTAAATTTTATCCAACAGCCGTCTGATATTTATCTTCAACTTTTTCGGCTACTTCTTCTTCTACAGGTTCAGCCTCGGAAATCACACGTAATTTCTTAAATTTGCTCAAACCCGTTCCTGCCGGTATCAAGTTACCCATAATTACATTTTCCTTGAGGCCAAGCAATCTGTCTACTTTGCCTTCAATGGAGGCATCGGTTAACACACGAGTCGTTTCCTGGAACGATGCCGCTGAAATAAAGCTTTCTGTGGTTAAAGAGGCTTTGGTAATTCCCAGCAACAAAGGTACAAAAGTAGCCGGCTTGGTTGGACGTGCCAGAGCCGGTTTTTTACCAGCCTCTTTTAAGCGTTCGTTCACTTTTTCAAATTCATCCTTGTCAACGATTTCATCCACTTTAAACTTAGAATCTCCACTATCGGTGATTACCACTTTGTGTCGAATCTTTTCGTTTTCTTCGAGAAAGGTCAATTTATCTACCTGATCCCCTTCCAGATAATCGGTATCACCCGGATCTTCGATTTTGACTTTCTGCAGCATCTGACGCACAATCACTTCGATGTGTTTATCATTAATTCTTACACCCTGTAAACGATAAACTTCCTGAATTTCATTCACCAGATACTCCTGCACCTTGTTCGGTCCCATGATATTCAGAATATCTTGAGGCGCCACACTTCCTTCGCAGAGTTTTTCACCAGCCCGGACAAAATCACCATCATGTACGAGAACGTGTTTGCCATAAGGAATCAGATAATCCTTCTGTTCCTGGCCATCCTGTGAAGTAACGGTAATTCTTCGAATACCGCGTCGAATTTCACCAAACTTCACATAGCCATCGATTTCACTGACAATCGCGGGTTCTTTAGGTCTACGGGCTTCAAAGAGTTCAGCCACACGGGGCAAACCACCGGTAATATCACGTGTTTTGGCGATTTCACGGGGTATTTTCACCAGAACATCTCCAGCCCGAACTTCGTCGCCATCATGAACCTGTAAATAAGAACGAGTGGGCAGAATGTATGAACTCAGTGTTTCACCCTTCTTATTTACAATATGAATTTGTGGACTTAAATTACGGTAACGGGTTTCAATGATCACACGCTGCTTTAATCCAGTGGTCTCATCGAGTTCTTCTCTAAAGGTAACATTTTCTTTGATGTCCACATATTTAACGGTTCCATCGAAGTCTGAAACAATCACAGCCGAATAGGGATCCCACTGAAAGATTTCCTGACCTCTTGTTACTTTGTCGCCTTCTTTCACTACAATGTGCGCACCATACGGGACCGTGTACTGAGCCATCACTCGATTATTCTCATCGATGATTTTAATTTTACCATTTCTACCCACAGCCACCAGATCGCCTTCAGCTCGTTTTACAAATTTAAGATTTTCAAATTTAACGGTGCCAGCAGATTTGGCGATAACCTGTGATTGAGCCGCAATACGTGAGGCTGTACCACCAATGTGGAAGGTTCGCAGGGTTAATTGCGTACCAGGTTCACCGATGGATTGAGCCGCCATGACACCCACAGCCTCGCCAATGTCTACCATTTTTCCTGTGGCCATGTTACGGCCATAGCATTTGGCACAGACACCACGTTTAGCCTCACAGGTTAAAACCGACCGAATTCTAACCGTTTCTACACCGCTCTCAGCAATTTTGTCAGCGATGTCCTCATTAATAAGTTCACCAGCGGAAATAATTATTTCCTGAGATTGCGGATCGAATACGTCTTCGGCTGACACACGACCCAAAATACGATCACGCAAGGGCTCAATGATTTCCTCGCCTTCTTTGAGGTCACCAATCTGAATTCCAAGGATGGTTCCGCAATCTTCTTCGGTTACGATAACATCCTGAGCCACGTCAACCAATCTTCGAGTTAGATAACCGGCGTCGGCAGTTTTTAGCGCTGTATCCGCCAGGCCCTTTCGAGCGCCGTGTGTAGAAATGAAGTATTCCAGCACAGATAAGCCCTCTCTGAAGTTTGAGGTAATGGGATCTTCTATAATTTCGCCCATCTGACCGGTCATCTTTTTCTGTGGTTTAGCCATGAGACCACGCATGCCCGCTAACTGACGTATCTGTTCGCGTGATCCACGCGCACCCGAATCGGCCATCATGAAAATAGGATTGAACCCTTTACGATCTTTCTGCAGATGGTTAAATAGATGTTCGGTAACTTCATTGGTGGTATGTGTCCAGATGTCAATAATCTTGTTATAACGTTCACCGTCCGTTATAATTCCCTTTTCATATTGTTTTTGAATGGCCTGAACCTGTTGCATAGCTCGTTCAATTAACGGCGTTTTCTCCTCTGGAATCACCACATCTTCGATACCCACGGTCACTCCAGATTTCATGGCATAATAAAATCCAAGTTCTTTAAGCTTATCCAGAAAAATTGCCGTCTTGTAATTGCCTAATTTTTTGTAGACCTCAGCAACAATTTCCTCGAGACGCTTTTTCGTTAATAGCTCATTTACATAACCAATTTCATCCGGCAGTACTTGATTAAATATCACCCGGCCTGTTGTGGTCTCAATTAGTTCGCCATTAATTTTGACCTTTATTTTGGCATGTAAACCTAATTTACCGTTTTCATACGCCAGAACCACTTCCTCGGGCGAAGTAAATAAATGACCCTCTCCCCGATCGCCAGGCTTCATTTTGGTCAGGTAGTAAATACCAAGCACCATGTCCTGACTGGGAATGGCTAAAGGTCTACCGTGCGCGGGGGATAAAATGTTATGGCTTGATAACATCAATAACGTGGATTCCAGTTGTGCATGGTAAGACAGCGGAACATGCACAGCCATCTGGTCGCCATCAAAGTCTGCATTGAAAGCCGCACATACCAGAGGATGAATCTGAATGGCTTTGCCTTCGATAAGGAGTGGCTGAAAAGCTTGAATTCCCAGTCGGTGCAAAGTAGGCGCTCTATTCAGCAAAACAGGATGATCTTCTATGATTTCTTCCAGAATATCCCACACCTCTGAACCGCGCCGATCTACTAATTTTTTAGCACTTTTCACAGTCTTTACATAACCCCGTTCCACGAGCTTTCTAATTACA
Source organism: uncultured Cytophagia bacterium (assembly GCA_964565205.1). Lineage (GTDB taxonomy): Bacteria > Zhuqueibacterota > Zhuqueibacteria > Oceanimicrobiales > CAZMEG01 > CAZMEG01. Next base: position 8,462 of record CAZMEG010000050.1, on the reverse strand, counting down.
TAAGGCTTAAACAACTCCAGGGCCATTTCCTTGGGTAGCCCACACTCATGAAATTTTAATTCAGGGCCGACTACAATCACAGAACGTCCCGAATAATCGATTCGTTTACCCAGCAAATTCTGGCGAAATCGCCCCTGTTTACCACGCAGCATATCGGAAAGGGACTTTAGGGGCCGGTTTCCGTCACCTCGCACTGCTGCCGTTTTTCTACCGTTGTCAAACAAAGCATCCACCGCCTCCTGAAGCATGCGCTTTTCATTACGAAGGATAACTTCAGGGGCTTTGATTTCCATTAGCTTTTTAAGTCGATTATTTCTAATAATCACCCGGCGATACAAATCATTCAAATCGCTGGTAGCAAAACGTCCGCCTTCCAGGGGTACCAGAGGACGCAACTCCGGGGGTATCACCGGGATGACTGACATCACCATCCATTCCGGTCGATTATTGCTGCGCTTAAAGGCTTCGATAACGCGCAGGCGTTTTAAAGCTTCGCTCTTTTTCTGAAAGGATGTTTCCTCTTTTACACGCTTTCTCAATTCTCGAGACAGCTCTTCAATGTCTGTTCTCCGCAACAGTTCCAGAATAGCTTCGCCGCCAATTTTCGCTTCGAAAACTTTTCCTTCTTCTTTTTCCTCTTCAGTTGGTTCCGGAAATTCGCTTATAATGCGAAAGTATTCTTCTTCACTTATCAGCTCTTTAGGCTTCAAGCCACTATTTCCAGGCTCGATCACCACATAGGATTCATAGTAAATTATTTTCTCCAGGTCCTTGACACTCATGCCCAAAATGTAACCGATCTTGGAGGGTAGAGATTTCCAGAACCAGATATGTACCACCGGCACAGCCAGACTAATGTGCCCCATCCTTTCACGACGAACACTCTTAGTAGTGACCTCTACACCACAACGGTCACATATAATACCTTTGTAACGAATGCGTTTATATTTACCACAATGGCATTCCCAATCACGCACCGGACCGAAAATTTTCTCACAGAACAATCCGTCCTTTTCCGGTTTGAAAGAACGATAATTGATGGTTTCTGGTTTTGTGACTTCACCATAAGACCTTTCCAGAATCTTATCCGGTGAAGCCAAACTTATGGCGATTGCCTCAAAATTTCTTCGAGTAGCGCCGTCTTGACTGCTAAAGTAAGCCAAGGTAACACCTCCTATTCAGGAATTTGGTGAACTTCTTTTTTAAAGAGCTGGTTAGATTTTCTTTTTATCTTTACCATTTTTCCCATCCAACAATTCCACATCTAAGCCCAGCCCCTGTAATTCTCTAATTAATACGTTAAATGATTCGGGTAGGCCAGGTTCTGGCAAATTATCGCCCTTAACGATGGCCTCATATACTTTGGAACGACCACGTACGTCATCAGATTTTACTGTAAGGATTTCTTGTAACGTATGGGCAGCTCCATAGGCTTCTAACGCCCAGACTTCCATCTCTCCAAACCTCTGGCCACCAAATTGGGCTTTACCACCCAGGGGTTGTTGCGTAATGAGTGAATAGGGTCCAATGGAACGTGCGTGAATTTTATCTTCCACCAGGTGCGACAATTTCATCATATAAATATAGCCTACCGTTACAGGGTAATCGAACGGCTCGCCGGTGCGACCGTCATATAAAATGGTTTTCCCATCTTCAGGTAAACCGGCTTTGCGCATTTCCTCTTTAATTTCCTCATGGGTAGCACCATCAAATACCGGGCTCGCATAACGAACGCCCAGTTTAGCGGCCGCCCAACCCAGATTCGCTTCGAAAATTTGCCCTAGGTTCATACGTGAAGGCACACCCAAGGGATTCAGTACGATATCCACAGGTGTACCATCGGGCAGGTAAGGCATGTCTTCCACCGGGACGATCTTCGCCACGACTCCTTTGTTACCATGGCGACCTGCCATCTTATCACCCACCATTAGTTTACGCTTTTTCGCCACATAAACTTTTGCCAGTTGTACAATTCCCGGTGGCAATTCATCTCCAACAATGACTTTGAGTCGTCTATTTTCTTTTTCTTCTTCCAGGTCTTTCAATTTATTATGATAGGCTCGCCAGATAGCATCAATCAATTCATTGATTTTCTGATTATTGGTCAGTCCTTCCGAAAAGTCAACATTGTCAAAATCGAGATTCGCCAGCTTGTCAGCCATTAACTGAGTATTGGCCCGAATTAATATTTTGCCCTGCTTATCACGGATGGTATTCGACGTCTGTCCTTCCAGCACAGTGATGAACTTCTGATCACGAAGTTTCTTCACCCGGTTCAATTCGGACTCATACCATTGTTCGATTTCATCCAAAAGCTTTTTGTCCTGCTTTTTAGTCTTGGGATCTTTTTTCTTACGGGCAAACAATTTTGTATCTATGACAATACCTCGCATGCCTGGAGGCGCTTTCAGGGAAGCATCTTTAACATCTCCCGCCTTTTCACCAAAGATCGCTTTCAGAAGCTTTTCTTCGGGAGTAGGATCGGTTTCGCCTTTTGGAGTTACTTTACCCACCAGAATATCTCCCGACTCCACTTCGGCGCCCACACGAACAATGCCATTTTCATCCAGATCCCTTGTGGTTTCCTCGCTTACGTTTGGAATTTCACGGGTTAGCTCTTCCTCACCACGCTTGGTATCACGCACCTGATGTTCAAATTCTTCGATGTGTACGGAAGTATAAATATCATCCTGAACTACCCGCTCGGAAATAATAATTGCGTCCTCAAAGTTGTAACCTCGCCAGGGCATGTAAGCCACAAGAACGTTGCGCCCGAGCGCCAGTTCACCACCCTGCGTGGCGCAACCATCGGCTAAGACGTCTCCCTTTTTAACTCTTTGACCTTCACGTACAAGGGGACGCTGGTTAATACAAGTATCCTGATTGGTACGAGAAAATTTTGTGAGATGATAAGTGACAAGCTCGTCATCGTCAAAATTTAAAAGTTCTTCTTCATCCAGCTTTTTGCTTTCTTTCTTGTCTTGACGAATGACGATTTCGGTGGCACTGACTTTTTCCACAACACCATCCACGTCAGAAATAACCAGAGATCGTGAATCTCGCGCCACTTTAGCCTCCATACCAGTCCCAACCAGCGGCGCCTCGGTCTGTAGTAAAGGCACGGCCTGACGTTGCATGTTTGAACCCATGAGAGCACGGTTGGCGTCGTCGTGTTCCAAAAATGGGATCAAAGCAGCCGCAGCCGAGACAATCTGATTGGGCGACACATCCATATAGTCAACTTCTTCAGGTGAAACCACAGGGAAGTCACCCCGGAATCGAGATTTCACACGATCACGCACAAATCGGCCCTTTTCATCCAACGGGGCATTGGCCTGAGCAATCACATAGCGGTCTTCATCATCAGCTGAAAGGAATTCAATGGTATTTTCCACTTTACCATTGGTTACTTTCCGATAGGGTGTTTCAATGAAACCAAATTCATTGACCCGGGCATAGGTGGTTAACGACGAAATCAAACCAATGTTCGGACCTTCAGGTGTTTCGATGGGGCAAAGACGACCATAATGAGTATAATGTACGTCACGAACTTCGAAGCCAGCACGTTCACGGCTCAAACCTCCAGGTCCCAGAGCAGAGAGGCGGCGTTTATGAGTCAATTCCGCCAGTGGATTGGTTTGATCCATAAATTGAGACAACTGACTTGTACCAAAAAATGTATTCAAAACCGAGAAAATGGTTCGCGCATTAACCAGATCTTGAGGGGTCAAATTCTCGCTCTCGCGCAAATTCATTCGTTCTTTGATGGTACGAGCCATCCGTGCAAATCCCAGGTTCATCTGAGTAGTAAGCTGTTCACCTACCGTGCGAATGCGACGATTCCCTAAATGGTCAATATCATCGCCACTGCGTTTACCGGCCCTTAATTCGAGTAAATATTTGATGATGCCAATGATATCTTCTTTAGTCAAGACCGTGGTTTCCAGCGGAATATCCAGACCCAGCTTTTTATTCATGCGATAACGACCAACTTCACCCAGATCATACCGCTTGGGATTAAAGAAAAGCCGGTCGAGCAATGCTCTGGCCGTGTCCAGATCCGGAGCCTCGCCAGAGCGTAAATCGCGGTATATTATTTCCAGGGCTTCTTCTTCCGTACGGGCACTATCTTTTTTGAGAGTGTTGCTAATGACTTCTGGTCCTAAAAATCCATCGGGTTTGAAAAATTTAAGTGTCTCTATCCCGGCTTCTTTGATGCGTTTTAACGCTTCTTCAGTCAATTCAGCATCTTTCTCTAAAAGCAACTCACCCGTTTCCTTATCGATAACATCCGCAATAGAAATCCGACCAATATATTTTTTAATTTTAGGATCACTAACCTTGACTTCTTCAACTAAATTAAACAGATTCAGCAGCTCTCTATCGGAAGAAAAACCCAATGCTCTCAATAGGGTAGTAACCGGAAATTTCTTGCGTCGATCGATATATACATACATGACATCATTTATATCGGTGGTAAACTCCACCCAGGAACCACGCAAAGGAATAATACGAGCCGAGTACAGTTTGGTACCGTTCGGATGAATCAATTCATCAAAGAAGACGCCAGGAGAACGGTGCAACTGACTTACTACAATCCGTTCGGCACCATTAATTACAAACGTTCCCCTGGAGGTCATATAGGGAATATTTCCAAGGTAAACAACCTGTTCTATGGTTTCCCCATATTCCTTGCCGTCACCATATTCGTCTTTTATGGAAAGTCGTAATTTCGCCTTCAGTGGCACCGCATAAGTCATGCCGCGTTCCTGACATTCTTTCACCGAGTATTTGGGTTTTTCGATATAATATTCCACAAACTCCAGGATAAAGTTCTCCCGGCTATCAACTATGGGGAAAATGGTATTGAAGACAGCCTGTAATCCTTTGTTTTTACGTTTTTCTGGTGGAACGTCGTCCTGGATAAATTCCTTGAACGATTTTAATTGAACATCCAGTAAATCGGGCAGGTCAATGACCTGCGTAAGTTTGGCGAATGAAATTCTACCGTTCTTGTTTTGCATAAACTATACAACCCCAAAAATTTTTTTATTAAATTGCAAAACTAAATTTATTTAATTTCAACTGTTGCACCCGCCTCTTCCAGTTTCTTTTTGATTTCTTCGGCCTCTTCTTTGCTAATTCCCTCTTTAACTGGTTTGGGTGCTGAATCCACCAGATCTTTAGCTTCTTTTAAGCCCAGGTTAGTAATGGCGCGCACTTCTTTGATAACCTGGATCTTTTTATCACCTGCCGCTGTTAAAACAACATCGAATTCGGTTTTCTCTTCCTCAGGGGCTGCCGCCGGGGCTCCAGGTGCTCCTGCCGGGGCTGCTGCCGCCACTACCGGCGCTGCGGCAGATACACCAAATTTTTCCTCGATAGCCTTAATTAAATTTGCTAATTCAAGAACGGTCAGACTTTCAATCATTTCCAAAATCGAATCCACTTTACCATTTGCCGAAGATGCGGATTCCTTTTTATTTTTTGATCCAGATTTTGTGGCTTTCTCTTTAGTTTGAGCCTCTTCAACCACAGCTTCAGTTGGTTTAGCTTCTGCCATTTTTACCTCCTAAAACTTTTAAATTTGTTACGATGATTGTTCTTTTTTATCTTTTACTGCCTGCAAGGCATATACAAAATTTCTCAATAAACCACTTAATACGCTTGCCAGGCCAAACAACGGGGCATTCAAATTACCCAGCAGTTTGGCCAGCAATTCATCTCGTGTTGGTAGATTTATGATTTCTTCAATCCGGTCCGTACCGATTAAAACTCCTTCAAAAATACAGGCTTTAATTTTAGGCTTGTCAAGAGTTTTAGCGAAATCGGTGATAACCTTGGCCGGGGCCGAAGGATCTTCCAGGCCAAAAGCAAAGGCTGTCGGTCCTTCCAAATAGGGGAGTAAATCCTCATATCCGGCTGATTTTGCCGAAAGGCGAGCCAGGGTATTTTTCACCACTTTATATTCCACCATGGCTCCACGGCACGATTTTCTTAACCGATTCATCTCTTCCACATTCAATCCGGTGAAATCGGTCAAAAATACACTCTTGGCATTTTTTAATTTTTCAGCCAGTTCTTCTACAGCAGCTACTTTTTCCGGTCTTGGCATATTTACCCTCTTCCCTCTCTTTAACGCAGTTCTGCTAAAATGGAGTTTCTATCTACTTTAATGCCCGGTCCCATAGTGTTGGACAACGTTACCCGCTTAACATATTGTCCTTTGGCTGAGGCCGGTTTCAGGCGTAAAACCGTATCCATAAAGGTCAACAAATTCTCTTTTAATTTCTCTTTTTCAAAGGAGGCTTTACCAATAGCTACGTGCAATATCCCGTAACGATCCACACGGAATTCAATTTTACCGGCTTTCACTTCCTTAACCGCTTTCCCAACATCCATGGTGACCGTACCACTTTTCGGATTCGGCATCAGGCCTCTTGGCCCGAGAATTCTACCCAATTTACCAACTTCGCCCATGACGTTGGGCGTGGCAATGACCACGTCAAAATCAAACCAGCCGTCCTGAATCTTTTTAATATATTCTTCAAAGCCAACATAATCGGCTCCGGCCTCTCTGGCCTCCTCTTCCTTTTCTCCTTTGGTAAGCACCAGAACTTTCACATCACGGCCGATGCCATGAGGCATGGTCACTGTGCCACGAACTACCTGATCGGCATGGCGCGGATTTACTCCCAGGTTTACTGCCACCTCTACCGACTCGTCAAATTTGGCACGGGCCGTTTTCTTGATTAAATCAAGAGCTTCTTCCAGCGAATACTCCTTCCCCTTCTGCACAAGGGAAACCAATTCTTTCATTCGTTTACTTCGCTTCATATAACCTTCCCAATTTAACAATTCATCCCTCAATAACGATACCCATACTACGGGCTGTTCCTTCAATCATTTTCATAGCCGCTTCCAGGTCATTGGCGTTTAAATCTTCCATTTTAGTCATGGCAATTTCTTTAATTTGCTCCCGCGTGACCTTGCCAACCTTATTGCGATTGGGCTCTCCAGAACCTTTTTCAATACCAGCAGCCTTTTTCAATAAAACTGCGGCAGGGGGAGATTTGGTAACAAACGTAAAGGAACGATCCGCGTAAACCGTAATGACTACCGGTATAATCAAACCCTGTTTATCCTGGGTTTTGGCGTTAAATGCTTTACAGAACTCCATAATATTCACACCGGCCTGACCCAGTGCAGGTCCTACCGGTGGCGAAGGATTTGCCTGACCTGCGGGAATCTGGAGCTTTATTGTTGAAATAACCTTCTTCGCCATCTAACCTCTTACTCCTTCCGTCAATTTTCCAGTTTAATCTGTAAAAAATCCAGCTCGACAGGGGTAGCCCGACCAAAAATGCTGACCATTACCTTAACTTTTTTCTTTTCCTTATTTACTTCTTCTATCACACCGCTGAAGTCCGTAAAAGGACCGTCGATCACCTTAACGAAATCACCCACTCGAAATGGCACATCGAGCAATTCTCGATGTTTTCCTTCTTCAACGCGTCCAATGATTCGTTGAATTTCTTCATCTCTTAAGGGTGTGGGTTTATTACGAGGTCCCACAAAATTCGTTACTCCAGGTGTATTCAAAACCACATGCTGGGTCTCTTTGTCTAAAACCATCTCCACAAGCATATACCCCGGGAAAAATACTTTATTACGCACCCGCCGTTTCCCTTCACGCATTTCGGTCACTTCTTCTGACGGGATCAAAATTTGACTGATCTTATCTTCCAAATTATGCGCCTTGATCTCGTTTTCGAGAAAAGTCTTCACCTTCCGCTCATGCCCCGATAAAACATGGATAGCATACCATTTTTTGTCGGGATGCGACGGTTGCTCAACTTTTGTCTCTTCTACCTTTTCTTCTACTTTTTTGTTTTCTTCGCTCAAAGCTTTACCTTAACCAAAAATTAATTTTAATAATTTCGTTAAAATAAAATCAGTAAAAAAGATAAAAACAGCCAGAATTAAAGATAAAACAATTACAATAATCGTCGATCCTTTTAATTCTTCCCAGGACGGCCAGCTCACCTTGGACATTTCCTGATTCACATCATTAAGAAATTTCATCGGTTTTTCAATTAACTTCATATTCTCATGTCCCCATAATTTTTAGCTTGCAGGTGAGGCAGGACTCGAACCCGCAACCCCTGGTTTTGGAGACCAGTGCTCTGCCAATTGAGCTACTCACCTGTGTTAGCGCGTTTCTTTATGAATAGTATGTTTATTACAAAATGGACAATATTTTTTATACTCAACCCGGCCTGAATGTTTCGTTTTATTTTTGGTCGTAGTATAATTGCGACGTTTGCAATCGGTGCACTCTAATATTACTAACTGACGCATAGCTTCTAAATTTCCATTTCCTTTCTGTTAACCATAGAATAAGGGAGAAAAATTCTCCCTTATTCTGCCCATTTAAATTTTATAAAAACACACCCTCTATT
>CAZMEG010000049.1:0-12960 GCA_964565205.1 uncultured Cytophagia bacterium | reverse complement strand
ACCCTGCGAAGTGTTGGCGACAATTACAATGGTAGAGTCCGTAGATTGTAGATAGTAGCCTTCTTGCTGTAAGGCCATAATACCTGTGAAATCGGCGTTGTCGGCAATCTTTTTGGCTCTTGGACTTTTGCTAATTAAACCCAAAAATATAGCATTGTTCAGAGTTTTTATCTCATTTTCTTTAACAATTTTAAGAGGGGACCTGGACGCTGTTTGCAGATGCTGGTTTATCTTTTGGGCGGTGAATTCTTCGGCTGAACCACTTCCTTCTCCAAGAATAATTTGTGTGGAGGGGGTCAGAGTAAATCGAGCATCAAAGGAAACCACTCTTTTCGGTTGAGGTATGACCGGGATCATATTAGATTGTGCCAGTAAAGTCGAAGTTATCAACCAGCCCAGTAACGTTAAAAATTTACCCAATGATAAAACTCCTCCATCCTTTTAAATTGGCCCACCACATAAGGGCAGAAAATATTCGATCATATTTTCTAAAAAAATCCATTTGCCGGCGCGTACGCAATGAGTCCTCTAACACCGGCCCGAGAATGGCTTTGGCTTTGTTTTCATATTCAAGCAGTGACTTACCCTCGGCGATAGTTTGGCCCAGCCACTTACCGGCCATCATGGCCAGGCCGGTGCCACCACCATTGGTGGGGAAAACCATGCCAGCCGCGTCTCCTACCAGGGCTACATGATCCCGCACAATTTTTTTCTTCATTCCACCAAGAGGCACCACACCCCCACCTACCTGTTTAATTTTGAATTTCTTTTGTTTTTTTAATTCTTCCAGCACCTGATTGAGCAACGCACGAACCTGTTTAGGGCCCCGCACCCCCAGACCAATGTTCGCTTCCCCCACTTTGTTTTTGGGAAACAACCAGAAATAGCCACCCGGAAATCTCGATTCAAACCACAGTTCAACAAATTGCTCGTAAAAATCGCCCTCGGCAATTACAAAAGCACAGAGGGCAATATCCCGGTTAGGCTCAAACTCAAAAGATTTGGAAACCACCGAGTAGACTCCGTCGGCACCCACAATGAGGTCAGCCGTAAATTCCCCGTTGGCTGTAAAAATGCGATGTCCTTCAATGTGTTTTACCCGCGTACCCAGACGGAACTCGGCTCCGTTTTCAACGGCACGATGAAATAAATATTGATCGAGCTTCTCACGATAAAACATGTTGCCTTTCAGGTAGGCGATATATTCTTTGCCCGAGGGGGCTTTAAATTTTATGCCTTCGATTTTCCCCGCATGGATCTCCTCCGGCAAATCATAAAGCTCAGCACAATCGGCCTGCGGAAAGATATTTAGGAGCTCCTGATAGGTAGGCATGGCTTCGCCACACTGCATGGGAATGCCTACTTCTTTTTTGCCTTCTAAAAGCAACGTTCGGATGCCTGTTTTATGAGGATTAATATAAATGGCTGTACAACTCCCGGCTGGTCCTGCTCCTACGATAATAACATCATAGTGATTATTTCTTGCCATAGGAGATTAAGATTTTGTTACGGTACGGCTAAAATGAAATTTTTCGATTTTCATGGCCGGCACGACATACACATGTTCCGATTCATCGTCCGTAACTCGAACCGATGGCGTCATGGCCACGATATGATTTAACATATCTAAAAGACTTTGATTAAACCGTAAATTTTGCACGGCTTTGGTAATTTCACCATTTTCTATTAGAAAAGTGCCATCCCTGGTGGTGCCGGTTAAAACGATTTTAGCCGAATCCACCAGACGAATATACCAGAACCGGCAAACCAGCAAACCTTTTCGGGTGGATTTAATCAAATCGTCAAAGCTGTTATTTTCCCCCTGGATCACAATGTTTGCCGGAAAAGCACCATAGGTATTGGGTAAAGGTAAACCGTGTCCGGTAGGCTCTGTTTTATGACGTTTGGCGGTAAAACGATCATAAAGCAAATTCATGGGCACCCCATTTTCTACTAGTACCACCCGTTGCTTGGGCACGCCTTCATAATCAAAAGGGGGACCAAATTGCAGAGGATGATAAACGTCATCCAGCAGGGTGAAATTTTTACCGAATATTTGTTTCCCCAGCTTTCCGGTAAGGAAACTGCGCTTCTCATCAACTCCCAGAGCACTGAAATTACTTACCCCGGTGACATAATCGAAAATTAAAAACGGGATTAAATTAGCAACGGCTTGAGGGGTTAAAATGACGGTGTACTCACCCGGAGAAATTTCAGAGGGACTGACACTCCGCAAGGCATTGTTCAAAGCTTCACGGGATTCGTTTTGCAGGTTTAACTCTGCAATCTTTGGAGCTTTTTGTAGTACATAACCAGAACCGCCCTGATTGTCTATTGTAAGACTGAAAGTTACCTGGCTGTTTTTATAATAAGCAAAAAGCCCGGAAGAATTACCCAGAGCCAGACATCTTTCGCCTGTTTCCAGGATTCCAGCCGCATTTACTGAAAAAGATGCCATGGGATCAAGGATGGATCGAATGGCTTCAGAGCGCTGGCGAGGGGTGTACCGGGCGGTAGATTCATCATAATGATTAAGCTGCGGGTAATTTTGCTGTCCAAGCATGGGCAGTAAATCTCTCTGTTCGGGCATAACCTTGCTGATTTCCATAGCGGCTTTTACCGCCATCTCGATTCCGTGGTCATCTAACTTATTGGTGGTAAACCGCCCCATTTTTTGATTGTTTACAATACGAACGGAGAGGGTGGTTTCAATTTCAGAAACATTTTGGTGAATAGTATTGTTAGCAAATCGGGTTAGGGCCGTAGAATGACTTTGCAATAAACATTCGGTTTCTTCGGCTGGACTCTTTGTAAGGGCTTTTTCGATGATTTGTTGTGCCTGGATTTCCGAAAGCATGAATAATGTAAATTTCGTATATATTAAAGAATTTTGCAGCAAATATAAAATAAAATACCGAGATACTCAAGGAATTTTAAATTTCTGAATTATTTCTTGCAAAGAGATTCAATTGTTTTTATATTAATTTAACTTAATTGTCAGATCATTTAAATTCAAATGGAAGTAAAAATTAACGGCAAACCTCATAAATTTGAAAAAAGCCTTACCATTGAAGAAATTTTAAAACAGTTGAATATCTCTACCGAAGAAGGTATTGCGGTGGCATTGAATGATACGGTAATTTCCAGAAATCATTTTTCAGAAGTTACAGTGAAAGATGGGGATCGTCTGGAAATCGTCCATGCGGTGGCTGGAGGTTAAGCTATTTATTCTATTCCATTTAAAAAATTTAAATTGACTAATTTTGGTTATTACCCAAAAACGGTATAAGAGGTTTTAATATGAACGAAGGTTTAAAGATAGGTGATAAAATTTATACCTCCCGGCTTATTCTGGGAACGGGGAAATATCCGGATTTTCAGACCATGGCTCGAGCTCTTGAGGCAAGCGGGACGCAACTGGTTACCGTAGCCATACGACGCGTCAATCTTAATGCAGCGCCGGGGGAATCCCTGCTGGATTATATTGACCGAAGCAAATATGATATTCTGCCTAACACGGCGGGCTGTTACACAGCTAAAGATGCCATACTAACCAGTGAACTGGCCCGAGAAGCACTGGGCACCAATATGATCAAACTGGAAGTCATTGGTGATGAGAAGACCCTGTTTCCAGATAATGAGGGACTTCTTGAGGCAGCCAGAGAGCTGATCAAACGTGGTTTTGTGGTGCTCCCCTATACCAATGACGATGTGGTGGTCTGCAAGAAATTGCAGGACCTTGGCTGTGCAGCGGTAATGCCTTTAGCGGCCCCTATCGGTTCTGGTCTTGGTATTCGTAATCCTTACAATCTGCGCATTATTCTGGAAGAGATCGAAATACCTGTCATCGTCGATGCCGGGGTAGGTACCGCTTCGGATGCCGCTATTGCCATGGAATTAGGATGCGACGGCGTGCTCATGAACACCGGGGTGGCCGGTGCGAAAGACCCGGTAAAAATGGCCATAGCCATGCGAAAAGCGGTTGAGGCCGGACGACTTGCCTATGAGGCAGGGCGCATTCCCAAAAAACTTTACGCCACAGCCTCCAGTCCCCTGGAAGGTGTCATCGGTTCAGAAAAGTAATCTTTTCCGGGCTGTTTAAAGCGGGGGTAAAGAAATTACAAACTTCAATGTAGTAGTACCGGTGGAGAAAAATTTTGGTAAAAATGATGATTTAATAAAAAATCAAGCAGGACAAATATATTATGTCTTAGCCGAATTAGGGAAAAAACTTAATGGTACTTCTTCACAAACCGAAGCCGCTCGTATAATCGCGGAAGCAGCGGACAAATTACTGGGCTGGGATGCTTGTACTTTAGATCTATATGACTCAAAAAGCGGTCGAATCCGCCCCATTATTAATTTTGATATTTTAAATGGTAAAAAAAGCGCTGTCACTCCTCAGCGTCATGATGTTCCCCCTACTCCTATGCAGAGAAAGCTACTTAAAGAAGGGGCGAAGATTATTTTAAGGCATGACCCAAACGAGAACCTTACCCGATTAATCCCTTTTGGAAATAAAAAACGGCGTTCCATGTCTCTGTTATTTGTGCCCCTTGCCAGTGGAAATAAAATTCTTGGGTTTTTCTCTATTCAAAGTTATAAAGAAAACGCCTATGATGAAGAGGATTTAAAATTACTTCAAGTGCTTGCTGATTACTGTGGTTCGGCTTTACACAGGTTGCAAATGGAAAACGCACTGAAAGAAAGCGAGCTTCAATACCGTTCATTGATTGAAAGAATTCCAGACGGGTTGTATCGGTCCACGCCTGATGGTCGGTTCCTTTTAGTAAATCCAGCGCTGGTACAAATGCTGGGTTATGATTCCGAAGAAGAAGTTTTGCAGCTTGATATTCCCACCGAACTCTATTTTGATCCCAGGGAGCGAGAGGAAATTCATAGATTGATGGCGAAGGGGAAATTACATTCCACAACTATAAGACTTAAAAAGAAAGATGGCAGCGAATTGTGGGTTGAAGAGCATGGCAGGATTGAATATAACAAAGACGGGACGCCTGTTTATTTCGAGGGTGTATTGCGAGATGTTACGGCGCGCCATAAATATCAGGAAGAGCAGAAAAAACGGGAAGAAAAATTCAAGGCACAACAAAAGGCTCTGGTAAAATTAGCCATGCATAAATCTTTGGCCTATGGGGACCTTGATCATGCCCTGAACATCATTACAGAAGTCGCGGCAAAGAATCTTCAGGTTGAAAGAGTGAGTGTCTGGTTTTTCAATGAAGATCGCACACGTTTGAAATGTGTGAATCTATATGAATTAAGCAAAAATGAACACAGTGCGGGCCTGGAACTTACTGCTTCAGAATATCCTCAATATTTTAAAGCTTTAATGCATCAGCGTATTATTGATGTCGATGATGTTTATGTTGACTACAGAACCAAAGATTTTTCTGCTTCCTATATGAAGCCATATAATGTTGGTGCTCTAATTGATGCTCCAGTTAGGATTGCCGGTGAATTAATTGGTGTCGTGTGTCATGAACATGTGGGATCATTCCGAAAATGGACAATAGAAGAAAAACATTTTGCCAGTGCTATTGCCGATATAGTAGTGCATGCCTACGAACAATGGGAAAGAAGAAAAACTGAAGAACAATTGAAAAAATCTTTAAAAGAAAAAGAAATTTTAATTCAGGAAATTCATCATCGAGTAAAAAATAATTTGCAGATAATCTCCAGCATGTTAAATCTTCAATTACAAAAGGCAGCAGACAGAGAGACCAGGGAGTTGTTTAATGAATGCCAGGCTCGTGTGAAGTCCATGGCCCTGGTCCATGAAAAATTGTATCAGACTTCTGATCTGTCTCAGATAAACATGGAAGATTATATCAAATCCATTACCAGATTTTTATTTCGTTTGTATGGCATCAAACCTGAATCCATCTTGTTAAAGATGGACGTTGAAAAAATATTCATGTGTGTGAATACGGCCATACCCTGTGGTTTGATTATCAACGAACTGGTGTCCAACGCTTTAAAATATGCTTTTCCCAAAAGTTTTGACCAGAAAAAGAAACAAAAAGAGTTAACCATCGAATTATTTTCTACCAACAATAAAATTACTTTACGCGTTGCAGACAATGGAATTGGACTATCGGATAATGGAAATTTACCCAGTAATCAATCCCTGGGGTTAAGGCTGGTCAGAACTTTAACTCAACAGCTTGGGGGAACCTTAACCATTCAAACTTTACATGGTACAGAATGTTGTATTCAGTTTCGTAAAGAAAAAAAGACCAATTAAAGGTGGCCATGAGCAGGAAACACAAAATATTAATCGTTGAAGATGAAAGCATTGTAGCTCTCGATATTCAGGATAGTCTGACCCATGCCGGTTATGAGGTAGTGGATAGGGTAGGCACGGGTAAAGAGGCTCTGGAAAGAATTGAAAAATACAGACCGGACCTCGTTCTTATGGACATTAAATTAAAGGGCCCACTTAATGGCATTCAAACAGCACAACGTATCCGCAAAGAACATAATATTCCTGTAGTCTATTTAACTGCCTATGCAGACTTTGCCACCATTGAAAAAGCCAAGTTGACAGAACCATTTGGGTATCTCCTAAAACCTTTTGAGGAAAAAGATTTAATAACTACCATTGAACTGGCTTTATATAAATATGAAAACGAAAAACAGTTAAGGCAACGTTTAACAGAGCTTGAGGCCGTATATCAATTAACGGATACTCTCAGCAAAGCCGATAGCCTGGATACCATTTTAAAGCAAGCCATTCAAAGTATTAAACAAGCTCTGAACCCGGATGCCGTGGGCATATTAATCAGGGATGAGCAGGGCTTTTTACGGTTCAAAATTTGGGAAGGGGTCACAGCGCAATTTTGTAAAATTCTGGAAAAAGAGTTGCCCTGTATTAAAGGGGGGGCCTATCAAAATATGTTTATTGAAAATATTGAAGAATACCCCCCGATAGAATTTTTGCAGGAACCCCTCCGTAACGCAGGGATTGTTGCCCTGGCCTGTATGCCTCTTTCAGTGGGTGATGAGATACTGGGTAAGGTGGTGCTGTATTATAAGTATCAACATACCTTCTCAGAACATGAAATACATGTGATCAAAACGATGGCTTATCATATAGCTTTCGCCCTGGAGCGAAAAGAGGCTGAACGAGAACTCCGTTATAATGAGGAACGGTATCGATCCTTTTATGAAAATAACCCCTCCATGTTTTTTACTCTGGATAAGAAATTTTCTATTCTTTCTGTAAATAAATTTGGTAGCAATCAATTAGGATATTATTCTGGTGAATTAACAGGCAAACCTATTTTTGAGCTTTTCCATAGTGATGATCATCCCCAGGTTAAAAAATTTCTTAAAAATACCCTTAAAAATCCTGACCGGATATTTCAATGGGATTCGCGCTTACTAAAGAAGGGCGAAGCCATTTTATGGGTACGGTCGGTAGCAAGGGCAACAAAAGAACTGGATGGGACTGTAACTATTTTGCTGGTTTGCGAAGACATCACTGAAAAGAAATTGGCTGAAGATGCATTAAAAGAAAGTGAAGAACGTTATCGCCGTCTGGTGGAAAATTCCCCCATACCCATAGCTGTGCATTGTGAGGGTCGATGGGTCTACGGTAATAGAGCGGCACTCCGTTTGATTGGAGCCAGGCGAATGGAAGATGTATTAAATTTACCCGTTATTCACATTGTACATCCTAAATATCGTAAAAAAGTGGCTCAGCGTATAAAGCAGGTAATTGAAGAAAGAAAGGAAACCCCTCCTTTTGAAGAGAAAATGATACGCCTGGATGGAAAAATAATTGATGTAGAAGTGATGGGCATTCCCATTGATTATCACGGTAAACCGGCGGCTTTAATTGTAGGCCAGGATATCACAGAACGCAAAAAGACCGAAGAGGCCCTGAGAAAAAGTGAGCAACGCTTTCGGGATCTTTTTGATAATGCTCCTGATATGTACATCATCCTCGATCCCCAGGCGACCGTTCTGGACTTTAATAAGCGCGGGTTGAATATTCTGGGTTACAAAAGAGAAGAGATTATCGGTAAAAATATTACCGGCTTCATCGATCCTGAAGACCTGGAGCAGGCCGCCAGTGTTATGAAACATATAGCGGAAACGGGATCCCCTCCCAAAAACATTGAAGTCCGTTTAATTGACAAACAGGGCAAACGCATCTGGGTGAGTAAAGAATTTTCGCTGGTAAAAGATGACGAAGGTAATTTACAGAGCATTCGAGTTGTTTGTCGAGATATTACCGAGCGCAAACAACTGCAGGCTCAGTTAGAGCGTGCTCAGCGGCTGGAGACTGCCGGACAGGTTGCCGGTCAAATTGCTCATGATTTCAACAATCTGTTGGCCCCGCTAACGGCTTATCCTATTTTGATACGTGAACAATTGCCGGATGGCCATCCTGCGCTGGAACTTGTGGAAGAAATTGAGTCCTCAGCCAGTAAGATTGCCGAGATAAATCAACAGCTATTGGCACTGGGAAGACGAGGGCATTATACCATGGAACCCATCGATCTCAATGATTTGATCGAAAAGGTTGTACTTTCCCAGAATATTCCTCACACCATTAAAATTAAACAGGAGTTCGCCTCGGATTTATTTTTCATTAAAGGAGGGTCTGCGCAACTTATTCGTGCTTTCACCAATCTTATCCGGAATGCCATCGAGGCTATGCCCACCGGTGGAACGCTTACTATTCGTACCAGGAACGTTTATCTGGATCAACCCCTGACTCGATATCAAACCATTGAACGTGGGGAATATGTCCAACTGGAAATCTCTGACACCGGTGTGGGAATTGAACCTGATATTATTGATAAAATTTTCGATCCATTTTTTACCACCAAAAAAATGGACCGCATACGAGGCTCCGGACTGGGCTTGAGTATCGTACACAGCATTATGGAAGATCATAGGGGATATATTACGGTCGATTCGACTCCAGGAAAATGTACAACTTTCACGCTCTATTTTCCGGTGACCCGTGAATTTACCGCAGAAATTCCTGAAGAGGTCAAGAAAACCCGCGGAGGAAGCGAAAAAATCCTGGTTGTGGATGATGACCCTGTGCAGAGACGAGTAGCCTGCCAGATTTTGAAACGACTTGGCTATTATGTTCACGCAGTATCCAGCGGGGAAGAAGCCGTTCGTTATATTAAAAAGCATCCTCAGGATTTAATTGTGCTGGATATGGTCATGGATGGCATCGATGGAACCGAAACCTATCGGCAAATCTTAAAGCAGCGCCCCAGACAAAAAGCCATTATTGTTTCTGGCTTTGCTATGTCGCAACGTGTGCAGGAGGCGCTTCGTCTGGGTGCAGGCTCTTTTGTTTCCAAACCGGTCTCATTCAATGAACTGGCTGCAGCCGTTCGAAATGAACTGGATCGGCGATGAACCCAATAGATTTTCATCTGTATTTCATAACGGATCGTCATAAATGTCATCCCCGACCTTTAACAGATGTGGTTAAAGAAGCCTGTGAAGCTGGAATAAAAGCCGTTCAATTGCGCGAAAAAGACCTTTCCCCTGTAGAACTTTTTCACATGGCAGAAGAAATAAAAAAAATCTGTCAAACGTACCGAGCCCTATTATTCATCAACGATCGTATTGATGTGGCTATGGCCGTGGAGGCGGATGGCGTTCAACTAACCAGTAGAAGCTTGCCGGTTGATGTGGTACGACGTTTTTACTCCGGGCTGATAGGCGTGTCTACGCATTCACTTGATGAAGCCTTGCTGGCACAAAGGGGTGGGGCGGATTTTGCCCTATTTGGCCCGATTTTTTTTACACCCAGTAAAATTCAATACGGGGAACCTCAGGGCCTGTCTCGATTACAATATATTACCCGGAATGTTAAGCTCCCGGTATTTGCCGTGGGGGGCATAACCCCGGATCGAGCCAAAGCCTGTCTTGAAGCTGGCGCTCATGGAGTGGCTGTCATCTCCGCCATTATGAGTTCTGAAAATATTAAAGCAAGTGTACGTGAATTTCAAAAACGTCTACCGGGTTTATGATTAAAGTTAAAAATCGTAATATTTCAAAATTTTCTGCAACTATTACAATTTTAAAGTAATAATCAATGAATTCCTTTCATAAAGCAACAAAACATGGAGGAGGAAATACAAAAATGGAATTTCAAACACCTCACCAGGATATTCAACTCGCCAAAAATTTCCAGAACCTTGCCCGTCGTTTTGAACTCAATCCAGAAAAATTAAAAGTTGAATTTTACTCTCCTCAACAGGCCATTGTTATTGAAGAAGTGGACAACTACACTTTCAAAATTCACATTAATTTACAGGAAAATCGGATCATCTCTGTACAGCGTTTAAAGACAAACGGGTATGCCAATGGAGTGAATGGCAACAAAATCGAGAAGCTTAAAGAAAAATATCGAAAATTTATGAAATGATTTAAAAGGGCGTCAATAATTTACCATCAATTGAATTTGCAACCGGTGGTTATTTTGATGATAACCGGGGAGATGCCTGAGGTTTCTACTCTGCAGGAAATTATAATTCAGGTCAAGAAAAAAGTCACGTCGGATTTGCCAGCGGAGGGCTAATCCATAAAAACGCACCCTTTCAACCACGCCGGAAAGAAATTTTTTACGATTGTCGGGAGGTTTTTGTCCATTGAAAATATTGCTTTCTCCTCTCCGTCGTTGTTCCCAGGAAATTGTCACACGCCAATCCCGATGAAACTGATGCGCTAATTCAAAGTACCAGTCATCGGCATTGGGACCCAGCCAGTGCCCTATGACATTGTTATAGTTGATGTATGTATTGATGGAATCAAAATGTGTGTACACAAAGGGTTCGATGCGAACCAGTTCAAATCGAAAATCGGTGTCCTGCAGGCCGAGAGGATTCACCCAGTAACCTCCCAGCATGACTGCCCATTTATTGCCAAAATTATTAAATAAATTTTTATGAAAGCTGAAATCATCCAGAAAGATTTCACCGTAAAGTTTAAAATTGTAAGGGGTAAAGTAAGTGAAGTCAAAGCTTATGGTGTTATTGTCTTTGTCACCCAGATGCCGTTCAGCTACATTAATAGGAATAAATGGGTTAATGTACATAAATTCAATGCTCCGGCGCCCGTACACAACCGTTTCGGAGATGGCCATTTGTAGACTTTTCCAGGGGCGAATTTCAATACGTCGCCCGGCTAAATATTTACTGCCAAGCCCGCTATTTAAAAAAGCATGAAAGGACTCAAACTTAAATTTTTTGAAACGAAAATCGAATTTAAACAGATCATAAACATCGGAATTTCTGGACAGGATCAAATTACCACGAAAGCCTGGTCCCCACTCCACTATATCCCGGCCGGCTTCCAGGTCCAGCCAGGGCAGTCGAAAAACAGCATACCCGATAGCTTTATCCGAAATGGCCACATCCCCACCCTCCAGAGTTACCGGCAAGCCCACGGTGGGGTTGTACACATTGCCGGTAAGACTATCGGTGTCACCAGTAAAAAAAGAGCGTTCCTCCGCATAAATGGCCAGACTCTGTTTAATGTCAACTCTTAGACCGAGTCCCAGGTAGGTCAGGGAACTGGCAATGCCAGAATCCACTTCCTGCTTAGATTCAAATTTTTTCTGTACCCCAAAAAGCCCATCGCCTCGCACAATGATGTCCTCATCCCGCCAGACAAAAAGATGAGGCTCGTATTCGCTTTTTTTAATGGCAATTTTACGATCCAGACGCTGTAATTCTTCATAAAACTCCCCTTTCAATTGTTCAAAAAGCTGCCACTCTACCCGGGAAAGTAAATGAGGATTTTGCTCCACTTTCTGATCAATTTGCCTGATGATCTCACCAATGGCCTCCCTCGAATAGGGACGCGTATCGAAATCTTCACTCACATATAACCCGCGCGTCTGTAAACGGTCGAGAAAGGTGTAGGCCCAGTGATCCAGAGGCAAATTCTGAGATTGAGCAAAAACACCGATTGGGAAATAATGAAGGGCAATGAGAAGGAATGCAGGAAATAAAACTGGTCGATGCGTCATGTGGCTTTAATATTACTGATTTTAAAGAAAGAATTACGAGAAAGAAGGTTCAAATTATTCTCATAAAAGTTTTCCAGATATTCTTCCGTTTCCAGTAGATGCCGGGTTACCGGTCCTTTATCCCTTTCAATGAGATATTTTAATTCCTTTAAATTATTGGACCAGGAACATCCATTAAAAAATTCAGCCCCGCTAAACTGGGTTTTGTAGAGGGCCGTGCGTGAGTAGCATGTCCCAAGGTAAATGAAATCAAATTGTTTTCTGGCAAAGAAATCCACGGCCGAAGTCATCATGTACATTCCGAGATTCCTGGGATAATAATTGAGATCATAGAAGGCATAGTAGTAGTAGGCCATTTGCGGTTCTTCAAGAAATAGTGTTACCAGTCCCACATCTTGATCTTTTTCGGTATCTGTATACAGCATGAGATGCGTTAAAATCCTTGAGTTGAACAAAGAATCCAGCCGCTGGTAGGTCATCACATCCTTGCCGAATTTAATATCAGCGTAAGTCTTACAGAATTCGCGCCATTGAGGGGTATAATTAAATTGTTGACGGGGAATTAATTTAAAATCGATCCCTTCACATTTACGGAAGATTCTTCTGTTTTCAGATGAAGGGGAAAAATCTCGCAATCGAACTCGTACCTGGCGACAAAGATAATAGCGATCCAGATTGCGGCTACCAGGTAAAAATCCAGAAGCAAACATCATCGCCGGGGTTTCCCCTTCTTCAGGAATGGCCCAGATGGCATAGGGAAAGATGTAATTTGTGTAATCGGACTTATATTCTGAAAATAGTAGTTTCATCCTGCGCATATTATAATATTTTATTATTTAAATATCAAGAACAACCTATAAATATAGAATAAACTTTGTCGAAAAGAAAAGCAAATTCTAAAGGATTATTGGAGTGCTGGATAGCTG
>CAZMEG010000048.1:0-13025 GCA_964565205.1 uncultured Cytophagia bacterium | reverse complement strand
GTTTATTCCTGTTCATGATAATGATTAGTTTTTTTATATATCTAATTTTGCCATTTCTTTTCAAGTTAGTCTATCAGCATCGATTCAGATTTCAATTATTTTTATTGTTTTTAATAGTCTCTACCATACTACTGGAACACCTTTTAAAAAATAGAATATTGCTGAAAATAAAAAATCTGGAATTTCTCGGTTAAGTACTCCAATGATTCAGGATAATGCAAAGAGTAAAACAATTTTAGGTCAAAAAGCGAACCCCATCGAGCCATACGAGGATTTTGCTATTGTAGTCGAAGATTTGCACAAACATTATGGCGCTACTCGCGCTCTGGACGGCCTGACATTTAAAATCGAAAAAAACAAAATTACCAGCTTACTTGGACCCAACGGCGCTGGAAAGACAACTTTGGTAAAAGTACTCACCACCATAGCCAAACCCACGTCTGGACGTGCCTGGGTCGGGGGCTTTGATGTAATAAAAAACGACCTGGAAGTCCGGCGCATGATTGGCGTAGTACCGCAAATCAATAATCTCGATGTATATTTAACCGCCATGGAAAATCTTATCCTGCATGCAAAAATGCATTTCATGACCAGGCGGGTATATATGAAACGCATTGAAGAAGCATTAAAATTCATGGGACTTTATGAACGGCGTCATGACTATCCGGAGACCTACTCCAGTGGAATGCAGCGCCGTTTAATTATTGCCCGGGCCATGATTCATGAACCACAGATTTTGTTCCTGGATGAACCCACCACCGGTCTTGATCCGCAATCGCGTCGGGCTGTTTGGGACTATATCGAGAAAATTAAACATCGAATCACTATTTTGTTGACCACCCATTACATGGAAGAAGCCGATTATCTTTCTGATCGGGTCATGATTATTGATCATGGTAAAATTATTGCTGATGGCACCAGTGGCCAGCTAAAACAAATGGTTTCTGGCGATGGGAAAATCACTCTTGAAGATGTATTCCTGCATTTAACCGGGCGGAGGATTCGCGAATGAGCCACCGATACTTTCCCATAAAAGGCTCCATGCCAGTGCTGTATCGAGATTTTAAAGTTTTTTACAGAAGTATTTATTCTGAAGTCATCACTACTGCGGCTTTTCCTCTGACCTTTTTTATCATCTTTGGACTGGGACTCAAAGGCTATATTCGGAATGTGGAAGGGGTCTCGTATCTGGTGTTTGTGGTACCCGGGCTGATTTCCATGGCAGCCCTGGAGGCCTCCTGGGAAGCCAGTGCCTGGAGCCTGTGGTTTCATCGCAAACGTCAGCGCACCATCGATGAATATCGTGTGAATCCCATTACCGTTTATGATATCATCACCGGTAAAATTTTAAGCGGATTTTTACAGGGAGCCTTCAAAGGGATGATCGTGGCTTCTATCATCCTGCCCTTAACCGGAACACGATTCCCGTTCATTTCCATTCTATTCTATCTCAGCTATTTGATTTTGGGATCGATGATTTTCTCCTGCATTGGAATTATATGTGGCACATTGCTGGATAAACCAGAGCAAATAGGCCGTATTTATAGTGTTGTGATCATGCCTTTAATTTTTTTAGGCGGGATGTTTTTCCCCATCAGTTCTTATCCCAAGGCGGTCATTGGCATTATTCGCTGGCTTCCTACAACTGCGGTATTTGATGGTGCTCGACGTGCTCTGGTACATGGACAGACCGAGGTTTTTTACTGGATCACCCTGTTGATCTATGCGGCTGTGGCATTTGCTCTGGCCGTGACTATTTTTGATCGCAAAATTGAAGAATAAAAATGAGCTGAAACAAATTATGCAAAATAAAAACATCCACAAAATTGTAGAGATTTTAAAAAACGAGGTGCAACAATTTTTTACTCCTATTGTGACCGAAATTGCCAGCGATACAAAAAGTCCATTTAAAGTTCTCATTTCCTGTTTACTAAGCTTACGTACCAAAGACGAAGTGACGGCGATGGCCACAAAAAGGCTATTTAAGCTCGCCGATACTCCAGAAAAGATGCTAAAATTAACTGAACAAGAAATTGCCAGCATAATCTATCCAGTGGGCTTTTATCGAACGAAAGCTCAGCGTATCCACGAATTATGCCAGGTTCTGATTGAAAAATATCAGGGTCGGGTGCCCGATGACCTGGATGAATTGTTGAAGCTGAAAGGTGTGGGCCGGAAAACAGCCAATCTGGTGATCACTCTCGGATACGGCAAGTTAGGCATTTGTGTGGACACCCATGTACATCGCATTTCTAACCGGCTTGGTTTAGTAAAGACCCGCAGACCAGAAGAAACAGAATTTGAATTGCGTAAACTTTTACCCAGAGAACACTGGATCATTTTCAACGATTTACTGGTTAGTTATGGCCAGAACATCTGTAAACCCATTAGCCCGTTTTGTTCCAAATGCAAAATATATGAATACTGTGAACGTATTGGCGTGGAAACACATCGCTGAGAGAGGATTATGCTTTTCAATTCTTACTTTTTAAAAATAAAAAATGGTCTGCTCAATCTGTGCCTGGTAATTTTTACCATTTCATTTTTTAATATTTTCTGTGGCAGACAGGAAAAGCAAATCATGATCTGGCATTATCGCAGACCCGTGGAACGGGAGCTTTTACGTAAAATATTGAAGCGGTTTCAACAGACCCGTTTTCCCGATTGGCAATTTGGTGAACGATTTTATGAGCCGGAAGAGTTACGCCAGTACTTCATCATATCTGCCCTGGGTGGTAGCGGTCCAGCATTAATTCTCGGACCGAGTGACAATATTGGACCCTTTGTGGATTTACAGGTCATTCAACCTATCGAACCTTATGTGGATCAGGAATATCTCAACAGCTTTATCCAGAAACCCATTCAGGCAAATACCTGGTATCGGGGCCACCTGTACCAGATTGCCGATCAGGTGGGTAATCATTTATGCTTAATTTACAACAAAGATCTTGTGCCCCATCCGCCCAAAACCATGAATGAATTAATTGCCTTGAAAGACCAGATCATGAAAGATACAGACGGTGACGGTACGGTCGATCGCTATGTTCTGGCCTGGAATTTTATGGAACCTTTTTTCTTTGTGCCATTTATCGGGGGATACGGTGGCTGGATCATGGATGAAAACAACCATCCCACTTTAAATACCGAAGCAACCATAAAGGCAGCCCAGTTAATTTATGATTTGCGTAATAAATATAAAATTATTCCAAAAGAAGCGGATTATGAACTGGCCAATCAACTTTTCAAAGACGGCTATGCTGCCA
Source organism: uncultured Cytophagia bacterium (assembly GCA_964565205.1). Lineage (GTDB taxonomy): Bacteria > Zhuqueibacterota > Zhuqueibacteria > Oceanimicrobiales > CAZMEG01 > CAZMEG01. The sequence goes on along the minus strand of CAZMEG010000048.1, from coordinate 9,762 downwards.
TGATCATCAATGGGCCCTGGTCTTTTAGCACTTACATTGAAAATAATATGAATATCGGCATAACACGTATCCCTAAAATTGATGAAACTGGTCTCTGGCCAACCCCGATGGTTTCTCCTCTGGGTTATTCTTTAAATGTTAATCTCAAAGGTGAAAAATTAAAAGTTACTATTGAACTGTTAAAATATCTAACGTCGCCGGAAGTGGAAATGGAATTCGTTAAGCTAACCCGGGCCATACCCTCCCGGAAAGAAGTGTTTGAAAGCGATTTTGTTAAAAAAGATGAAATTATTCAGAGTTCTATTTATCAATTGCAGGTTGGACGTTTGATGCCGGTAGTCACAGAAATGCGCTGGATCTGGGATGCCATGCGACCGGCTTATCAGGCCATCTTCACCGGTCGTTTAAGTCCCAGAGAAGCGGCTCGTGAAATGCAAAATCTGGCCGAGAAATTGATTCGTGAAAATCGATAAAGTTGGTGTTGGAGTGTTGGAGAAGTGGAGCACTGGAGTGATGGATTTATTACTTCTTAATGTCATGCTGAAAGCATCTTTTTACTATTGCGAAAATATGCGGACTTTGACAACGTTCAATAGTTGCAGTAAACACAATTTGTAGCTTGAAAAATCAACGCAGTAAAGAATAAGGTCAAGGAATGCCACAGGTAGGTCAAATTAAAAATAATCGTCTGGCTTTAATTTATACCGCACCAGCTTTCATGGTCATGGGACTGGTGGTGCTGTTTCCGTTTATTTACAACCTGTTGATTTCATTTTCCAATATGAATCTGACTCATTTCCGACACTGGAAATTTGTGGGCTTATCCAACTATTTATTTGTCTTGCAAGATCGCACTTTCTGGTATTTTCTATTTAAAACAGTACTCTGGACTGTGCTCAACGTGGTCTTTCATGTGGTAATTGGCGTGTGGCTGGCCTTAATTCTGGATAAAAACTTAAAAGGGCGTGCCTTTTTTCGCACTTTATTAATATTACCCTGGGCCGTCCCACAGTATATTACAGCTTTAACCTGGCGTGGCATGTTTAACACCGAATACGGCGCCGTTTCTTTATTGTTTCAGCGTCTGTTTGGATTAAACTTCTCCTGGCTTGGTACCGAATGGGGCGCCTTTACAGCCTGTTTGATTGCCAATATCTGGCTGGGGTTCCCATTCATGATGGTGGTTGCTCTGGGAGGGTTACAGAGCATCCCTCAGGAACTTTATGAAGCTGCTGAAATTGATGGTTCTTCCTGGTACCATAAATTGCGCCACATAACCATTCCATTATTAAAACCGGTGATGATCCCGGCCATTACTCTGGGAGTTATCTGGACGTTTAATAATTTTAATGTGGTATGGCTGGTAAGCAATGGCGGGGAGCCTTCCGATACCACGCATATTCTGGTTTCCTGGGTGTACAAGGCTGCTTTCCGCTATTTTCGATTAAGTTATGCCGCTGCCTTTTCAGTGGTTATATTTACTATTTTATTAATTTTCAGTAGAAATTTCATTAAACGAACCAGGGTGACGGAAGCCGTTTATTAAGATAAGGAATAGTTATGAGAAATCCTCGTGAATTTTCATTCTGGGGTAAATTAGGAGCTTATCTGGTGTTGCTTCTTTTCACAGCCTTCGCTTTATTTCCTGTATTACGATTAATCTCCATATCCCTGCGTCCCGGAGATCGACTTTTGACCAAATCGCTGGCCATCATTCCGCCACATGCAACTTTACATACTTATTACGAATTATTTTTTCAAGAACCGTTTTTAATCTGGATGGGAAACAGCATTTTAATTTCTGTGGCTGTAACTCTCATCGGGGTGGGTCTGGCGGCTACGGCAGGGTATGCTTTTTCTCGTTTTAAATTTGCAGGAAAAGATACCGCCATGCTCAGCATACTGGCGACCCAGATGTTTCCATTGACTATGTTGCTTCTCCCTTTATTTATTATTTTAATTAAATTGAAATTGTATGATACCTACTGGGCTCTGATCGTAGCTTATTCAGCCACAGCTTTACCTTTTACCATCTGGCAGATGAAAGGCTATTACGACACCATTCCTTACGATCTGGAGGAAGCGGCCAGTATCGATGGCTGTTCACAATTAGCGACCTTCTGGAGGATCGTGCTTCCTCTGGCCAAGCCCGCACTGGTCATTACCGCCCTGTTTTCCTTCATGACGGCCTGGTCGGAATATCTGGTGGCAGCCGCTCTGATTCAGGATCAAAATTTATTTACCCTGCCCCTGGGACTCAAAATGTTTCAGTCCAGTATGGAGGTAAAATGGGGATTGTACTCGGCCGGTGCTCTGGTGGTAAGTTTACCAGTCATTATTTTATTCATCTTCCTGAGCCGATGGCTGGTTTCAGGATTAACGCTTGGTAGTGTGAAGGGCTAAACTTGCAAGCAAAATTCTGGAAAAAAGCAGGTATCGTTACTCTCCTTCTAATATTATTTCTTTTTGACGATGTTTTATTGTTTTTTTTACTCAAAGATTTTTACGACTGGCATATTCCCCTGTGGTGGCTTTCTTTAGGCGCCACAGTGGTACTGGCTTTAAATTTAGGCCTGGCAATAGTTGTTTATCGTATCATGCGTAAAAAGCCGGTCACAGGGTCGGCAGGACTGCTGGGAGAGACAGGGGTGGTTATAAAACGTATTAAAGGCGATGGCAAGGTAAATATTCACGGTGAAATATGGAAAGCCGAAAGCCAGGAACCAATAAAAGTTGGAGAAAAAGTAAGAGTCGAAAAAGTGGAAGGATTAACTTTGAAAGTGAGAAAAATAAATCAGGTTCGCAAATAATTCTCTCAGCTTAAGTCCATTTATTTATTCGTTCAAAACCTGAACTACTTCATCCCGATAGGCCGGAATACCACAGTCCGGGTCGCAAACACCACGGCTGATCAGGGCATTGGCTTCTGGCCAGTACATCATGATCGTACCCGGCTGAATGGGCCCGGGCTGAACACGGGCCCGGAATTGACCGGTTTGGGAACGAATGATTATTGATTTACCCGGTTTAATATTTAATCTATGTAAATCTTCTTGAGCCATGATAACCGTATCGCGGCTTTCCCCTACCATGGTATCTATTTCATGAAATGTAATGCTATTAAACTGTTTTCCGCGCCTTGTAGTTAAAAGAAAGCGATCCGGTGGGATTTCCTTTTGTGGGGGTTCCACTGGTGTGAAGTGAGCTTTGCCATCCGGGGTCTTAAATGAATACTCTTTTGCCAGGATGGCCCCACCCCATTGAAACTGATCACCCTTCTGCTTTAAATTTTGAATTCCATCATATAAAGGAATGACTCTGGCGATCTCTTCTCGAATGGCCTGTGTAGAATCAAAATGTATTTTATCGGCCTGTTCAGGTTTGACTTTTTTCGCAACTTCCAGAAGCACCTGCCATTCATCCCGGGCTTTTTCAATGCGCGGTCCAGGAATTTCTGGATTAAAAATGACACGCCTTTCGGTGGTGGTTTCGGTATTGCCGCCGACCATTTCATAACGGGTAGTGGCTGGTAACAATAATACCAAATCAGCAGGGTCGATAAACATTTGTGGATTTAGCACAATATCATGGTGAACGCGTAAAGGAATCTTTTCAATGGCTTCTTTAACATATTCACTGTCGGGAAGAATACCAAAAAGATTACTTCCAACACAGTACAAAATATCCAGATTTCCCTGGTGGGCCCGGTCAATCAATTCAGCAATAAATGACCCTTTCCAATCGGGTACCTTAAAACCCCATAATTGTTCAAACTTTTGGACTCCTTCTGCACTAACCGGTACACCACCCGGGAACTGATTGGGCACAGCCCCCATCTCTGCCCCACCCTGAACACCGGAATGGCCACGAATAGCCATGAGTCCGCATTTTTCTCGGCCAATCATACCACGCGCCAAAGCTAAATTAACAATGGCCTTCACATTGGCTACCCCGAAGCGATGCATGGTAATACCCATGGACCAGACAAAGATGGCTGATCTGACACCCGAATAAAGTCGAGCGAATTCCAGCATTTTCTCTCGGCTGGTACCAGAATATTTTTCCAGTTCCTCAAAACTCTGATTCTTTATTTTTTGAACCAGATCCGGCCAGCCTGTGGTGTGTTGATCAATAAATTCTCTATCTACCCAATCATTTTCTATAAGATGTTTCAGCACCCCGTTGATAAAAGCAATATCTCCGCCTACTTTTACCTGGAAAAAGGCGTCGGTAATTTTTGTGCCAGACAAGGCGGAACGAAAAGAGGAAGGTATCCAGTACTTTTCCATACCCGGCTCGCGAAACGGATTGATTAAAGCCACCTGTGTACCGTGTTTTTTGGCCAGGTGCAAATATTTCATCACCACCGGCTGGTTATTGGCAACATCACTGCCCAGAAATACTACCAGATCGCTACCAATCATATCTTTGTAGCTGCATGTGGTAGCCGCGTAACCTATGGTCTGTTTCAAGGCGGTAGTGCTGGGCGCATGACATACTCGGGCTGAATTGTCAATATGATTGGTGCCAATAAAACGGGCTACTTTCTGAGCCACATAATAAGTTTCATTAGCTGTACCTCGTGATACCAGGTAGAAACCAATTTTACGTGGATCGGTGGATTTGATCTTACCGGCAATTAAATTGAGAGCATCCTCCCAGTCAATAGGTGCAAATCCCGCTTCTCCTTTCTTTCTTACAAAAGGAATGGGCAACCTTCCTAACTGACGCAATTCTTTTTCTGAACAATAGCCCAGTTCCTTCACATTCTTTAAAACATCAGGATCAAATGCTGGCATGGTATTGAGTCGTAACAAATTTAATCGAATCCAGCAGAGATGAATACCTGACATAGTCCAATCTTTCATGCCAGAAGTACCCAATGCACAACCATCACAAACCCCATCCTTTAGAATCCGCCAGGAATAACCCGGCCTGTCACGATTTTCCAACACCGTTTTAAATATGTCCACATAAGAACCAAAACGTCTGCGTAATATTTTAGATAGCATGGTTTCTCCTATATTTCATATTTTAAAAATTTAATAAAATATTTTTAAATTTCAATCTGTTAAATTTTGTTTTAAATTCTTGCAATATCTTTCTGAAATGATTATTATTACACCATTAAATTTAAAGATTTCAGAAATCGAATCCGATAAAGTGGTATGAATTTTTCTGTTATTTAGAGGTTTAGCCTTTATAATAAAGTGAAAATAAAACGGGAAGGAAAGATAGGAAGTTGAGCTTAATGAAAGGGGTAATTCTCGCAGGTGGTTTGGGAACCCGTCTCTACCCGTTGACCAAGATCACTAATAAACATCTTTTACCCATTTATGATAAACCAATGATTTTTTATCCTCTGGAAACTTTAGTTAATGCAGGGATTACCGACATTTTAATAGTCACCGGTGGGAATTACGCTGGAGATTTTTTACGGCTTTTGGGAAATGGCAAACAGTTTGGTTTAACTCATTTAAATTATGCCTATCAGGAGGGTGAGGGTGGGATTGCCGAGGCTTTGAGTTTAGCTGAATATTTTGTTGATGGAGATTGTGTGGTGGTAATTTTAGGGGATAATATTTTTGAGAAAGGCATAAAACAGGCTGTGGAAAGATTCAGACACCAGGATGGGGGCGCCAAAATATTATTAAAAGAAGTTGAGGACCCATGGCGCTTCGGAGTCGCAGAAGTCTCCGGTGACCGGGTTATTCGGATTGAAGAAAAGCCCAAACATCCCAAGAGTAACCTTATTGTAACCGGTGTCTATATGTATGATGCTACCGTGTTTGATATTATCCGAACCTTAAAACCTTCGGATCGGGGTGAATTGGAAATTACCGATGTAAATAATCGATATATTGAAGCAAATAAAATGACTTTTGAAATCCTGGATGGGTGGTGGACAGATGCCGGAACTTTTGAATCTTTATATCGGGCCAATAAATTAGTTGCCGAAAAGAAACTAAAAATAAAAGAAACTATCAGTGAATGTTTGAACTAAATCGTGTGGAGGCACAACTTATGAGTAACTTTAAAAAGTTATTAATTTTGTTGATTGGGGGATTGGTAATATTACCTACACTTGGCTGGTCTCAAATTAATTTTAATGGTGGTCGAGGGTTGACTTATGTGCAATCGGCCTGGACTTTGCATCCGGGTTATCTTACTTTGCGTGCCCTGACCCGTTCATTTGGCAAAGTAGGTAATTTCCCACTTCCTAACGGTTCCACCAATGCGATCACTATCTGGGATGTTACAGGTCGGTTCAGCATTAATTATGGTTTAAGTAAACATTTCGAAGTAGCCCTTTCACCCGTAATTTACGGCGACACCAATTCAGGTGGTGATGGCATCAATATTCCAGACGACCTTTATCTTTCATTAAAAGTAGGTTCATTTAGCACGCCAGGCAGCTCTTTAAGTTATGGTTTTGTGATTAACACTCGTTTTCCCACAGCCGAAGACCATAATCTTCCCTTTGAACCGTATACAACCGATCATGTAGCCTGGGGATTAACCAGTCTGGTATCTTTTTCAAAAGATCCCCTGTACCCTGAAGATGCAACCAATTTCCATTTTAATCTGGGATACTGGAACCACAATGATGTTGGAGCACAGTTAACAACTAAGAATGCACCAGGAACTAAACCCACTACTATGTCACAGGAATTGATCTTTGGTGCTGGAGTAAAATTCCCCTCAGACAAATTTGATTTCTCGGTGGAATTATATGGAAGTGCTTTTCTGCAACGACCTCCTAAAGCGGCTTATAGCCGTGAAGATTATCTCTATTTAACTCCTGCAATTACTTATAAACCTATTACCTGGTTTAATCTTTATTTTGGCGCGGACTTCCGTTTAACTAAATCCAATGACCTCACAGATTATACCCTTGTATCCCGTACACTGCCTAACTCTCAGCCCAATTATCCTGCCTGGCGAGTTAATTTTGGCACATCTTTTACATTATTGCCTACCACAGTGTATCGGGAAAATCCGCGGGATGTGTTAATGCAAAAAGCCCAGACACGTCGTGAGCTTTTTGAACAGATTATTAAGGAACGAAAAGCCACCGAATCAGCCGAAGCTGAACTGGAGCGAATTAAAGCGGAAAGACGCCGGGCAGAACAGGAACTGGAACGCTTACGCCAGATTCTGGAAGGCGAATTACAGAAATCTCAACAAGAAGAACCTCAAAAGGAGGAAGAAAAGACCAAACAAAACGATCAACAGAAGTCACCGGAAAAGTCACAGGATGGTAACAATCAGTTCCGTTAGATTCCTCTTATTATCTTTGTGTCTCTGCACAAAAAATTATTTTTAGGAAAAAAAAGGCCCTCTCCTTTGAGAGGGCCTTCGATTTTTACAGCGGCCTTTCTTATTTTAGCAGAGTCATTCGTTTGGACTGAACAAAGTCACCTGCTTTGAGAACGTACAGGTAAATGCCACTTGCCACTCTCTGTCCAAAATCGTTGGTAGCATCCCAGCGAATGGTATGTGAACCGGCCGGTTGATCTTCATCTACCAGAGTCTTTACTACCTGTCCCATCAGGTTGTAGATCGTGATCTTTACATGCGTATCTTTGGGAAGATCATATTTGATCTGGGTGGTGGGATTGAACGGATTTGGATAGTTCTGATACAAGGCAAATTCTTTTGGAATCGAAGCCGCTTCTTCTTTTTTACCATTATCGATCGCCGTGACCAGCAGGGATACCTCGTCAGAAAATTCGCCACGGTTACCGTTGAAATCAAAAGCCACCACACGATAGAAAAATGTTGCACCAACTTGTACGTTATCATCGATAATTTGTGGATCTACGGTATTCCCTACAACTTCAGCAGTTTCGGGGTCAAATCCGGATTCGGTACCACGTAAGACCTGGAAATAATCGAAATCGGGATCGGGAGATTCATCCCAGGTTAATTGTACAAAAGGTACACCCTCAGCGGTCTCCCCTTCACTGGCTATGACGTTGGTAGGAGCCGTCGGGATAAGGTTATCCACGCTAAAACCGCTTTTCGGAAACGAATCAAAATGTTTGAGTGGATCAGAAGTATGAGCAATAACAATGAAAGTGCTTAAAAATGGTAGTTCGCTTCCTTCAACTTTATCTACCAGGGTGGGCACAATAAGAGCATATTCTGAATTTTGTACAGCCTTAGTCACCCCAACCTGTTCAAACTCAGCTCCAAAAATGGTCATTATTTTTTTAGTTTCTTGAATCTGAGTTACTTTGGTTGCCAGATTTGGATCAATTTTACGCCACACTGAATATTCGGTAATTAACTCGCCCGTACTACCAGCCACATCATCTTCTGAACCCAGCCATTCTACACGAACCTGACGTCCCTGATCGTTTGGAACATCGGAAATGGCGGTAATTTTAGGTTGATTGCCAGGAATCATATCGACAATAGAAATTGGTAATACCGGGGGTCCCGAGGCAAAAGGACGCGTTTCTCCCGCAAACAAAACTTCATCTTCAGGATCGTCATCAACGTTGCCCACAAAAACGACATCTGCTTGACTACCCTGCGGGGCAATGACATTGCGATCCAGAACAAAGGTTTTATAACTACCTGGATCGGTTATATCACCTCCCTGGTAAGAGACCACCACCACAGCATTGGTACCATTTGGAGGAGTATCAAAATCTCGTGTTCCAATCACATAATCTGTCCATCCATCCCCATCGATGTCTCCGGCCGCCCCACCATTAAGACGACGAATTTCAGGATGATCACTGAAGTTTGCAATTTCGGTTGCCTTCAGTGTGTCAGCATCCTGTTGTAGCAACCAGACTCTCTTCTCTGCGTCATCTAACCATCCAGCCACCAGAATTTCTTTGGTTCCATCTTTATCCAGGTCAACGGTAACAGCAGATTTCCAGGAACCACCAGGGATTAACTCAGTTTGGGTTGCTCCAACACGGAAACTATCCCCGGAGGCCACCCAGGTAATAGGAGTTACATCCCCACTTTGGGCAATGGCATAAATGGTTGAATCTAAAACGGTAAGATCCCAGTGACGGGCATCTCCCCCACCGGCAAATTCTACTGTCCAGGTTTCAGAGCCATCCCCGTTGTCAGGTATGTTATCTACGGAATACACCTGCACCACAGGAGAGCCTCTTCGAATGATGGTCACAATTTCATCAGCGCCGTCGTTATCGATATCCACAATAAACCAGCGGAAAGGTCTTAATTCAACATTGTCCTGATCTACAATGGTCCATTGAGCATTGGGGCTGAAGGTACCGTCACCGTTATCGATTCCCATGATGTCGCTTCCATCTCCCGGTGTCTCGAAGACTACGATTCTTGGAGGGTTAGGCTGTTGACCACCTGCCAGGTTATTTACAGGTCCCCAGACAATTTCACCTTTACCATCTTTATCAAGATCTGCAACGGCCAGTGGTGGCCAGGTATTTTGAAAGTTTAAGGGTAAGCGAGTTCCCCAGACCTGTTCCCATTGCCCCTGATCGTTTTTTTCATACTTGTAAATCCGGGGTACTAAATCTTTGCCAAGCTCGTCTTTCCAATCATTGTTTACCGCATAAATTTCGGTTCTACCATCGCCGTCAAGGTCAACTCCGGCTACTACGTTGCCAAATCCACCAGTATCTAATTCCGGCGCTGGAATTGTGGCACTACGGTCAAATCGTGACTGGGCATACATTGGATAAACTACCAGTAGAAGTGCAACCACTAAAGATAAAATAGTTAATCCTTTCTTCATAATACCCTCCTTATAGA
>CAZMEG010000047.1:0-13063 GCA_964565205.1 uncultured Cytophagia bacterium | reverse complement strand
CTAAAATCGTAGCTAAGTCTCTTACAACACGACTGAAAGAGACAGTTTAACAGATATAATTTCCGCTTTTAAAAAATCCCAAAAACCAAATCCCAATACAGTTTGGGGGTTGGGATTTGTTTAATTGGGATTTTAAAATTTTAAATTGGAGAGTAGCCTAAAAAATAAAAATCCCAAAACCTAAAAAGCCAACCCCCAACCCACTTTGGGAATTTGGGATTTGTGAGATTGGGATTTAAATTGGGATTTGTCCGGTGGGATTTATTTCAATAACCACTATGCTAATTTACTATTCTTTCATGAAAAATTTAGCCAACTAAATAGGTGCCCGTCCCAACCGCAATCAACACATTCTGATCATTGTGTAACTCCATGCGGGTTACGGCGACTTTGTTGCCAATTCTCAGGATTTTGCCGGTAGCTAAAAAGTACTCGCCTTTGCCTGGTCGTAGAAAATCCACACGAAGGTCGATGGTGCCGATTCTGGTTAGAACGGGCAGCATCTCCTCAAACGGTTTTGGGTGATTTTTCTGCAAAACACCCAGAAAAGCCGTAAGGCCGCCGATCATGTCCAGGGTGGTGGAAATGACCCCACCATGCAAAATGCCCTGAACAAAATTGCCGATAAGCTCCTCCCGCATGTCAAATCGAATGCAGGCACCCTCCTCATCCAGAGAGACCAGTTGCAACCCCAGCAATTTATTGAACGGAATACTTTCGGCTAATATTTTTGCAACCGCCTGGTAAAATTCATCCGAATAGAGTAAGGAATTTTCCATTATTTTCTCCAGAAGTTAACCCATTACATAAAAAATCCCAAATCCCAAAAGCCAAATCCCAACCCACTTTGGGATTTGGGATTTGGTCTACATTGGGATTTATTCTAATTGGGATTTAATCCAGTGCTCCCCGATCTATTTTTAGAATCGTATGCAACAGCACATTAGCCCCATTGGCCATGTCCTCCGGTCGAGTGTATTCTTTAGGTGAATGGCTGATACCACCGACACTGGGTACGAAAATCATCCCGGTGGGGGCAATACGTGCCATATCCTGGGCATCATGACCGGCGCCACTGGGCATGAAAATGTAGCTCAGCCCAAGCTCTTTCGCTGCTTCGGCAATTATCTGTCGTATCCGTTCATCGGTAGGGGCCGGCACAGCCGTAACATCGATAGGCGTAAAGGTAATTTTGGTGCCGGTCTTTTTTTCAATGGCACGAGCTTCTTCCACAATTTTATCAAAAAGCATCTGAATTTTTTCTGCGGAGAGGTCACGAAGTTCCAGACTCATGACCACGCGTCCCGGAATCACATTGGGGGCACCGGGTTCGGCTTTGATGCGACCCACCGTGCCTACCTGTCGCCCCGGCACACCGGTAACCACTCTGTTCACCGCGATGATTAGATGCGCCGCAGCCAGCAAAGCATCCTGCCGCCGATCCATGGGGGTGGTGCCGGCATGATTGGCAAAGCCTTCGATAGTCACATCCCACCAGTTGATGCCCACAATGCCTTCGACCACACCAATCTGAATACCTTCAGAATCCAGAATGCTACCCTGTTCGATGTGCAATTCAATGAAAGCCTTAATGTCGCCCTTTTTGCGCACGGCTTCATGCAGGCGATCCGGGTCACCTCCAATGGCTCGAATCCCCTCACGAATGGTCTTGCCACTGTGGCTCACCACATCCAGGGCTCCTTCGGATAATTCACCGATCATGGCACGACTGCCCACAAGGCCGCCTTCCTCATCGGAAAAGACCACCACTTCCAGCGGATGGTCGGTGACAATGCCATTTTCTTCCAGTACCTGAACACATTCGATGGCGCCGATGACCCCCACATCGCCATCGTAGTTGCCACCATGAGGTACGGAATCGATATGAGAACCAAACACAATGGGTGGAAGCTTCGGGTTGCGTCCTTCGCGTCTACCAATGATATTGCCGGCAGCATCGATCCGCACTTTCAAACCGGCCTGTTGCATGAGCGACATGATGTACTTGCGACCCTGAATATCAGCCGCACTGAAGGCCACCCGGCTCACACCACCCTCAGGATTCCGGCCAAATTCACTGAGCTTCATGATGCGCTGCTCTATGCGAGCCGCATTCACTCTCAAGTGCTGAGCAAAAAGGGTATTTAGGAAGGAAAGGAGTGATAAAAGAGTTAATAAACAGGTTATTCTTTTCATTATTTATTACCCTTATGTTTAATCCGAACTCAAATCTCTTCAAAAATCACAAATTCCAAAAAACAAATCCCTACCCTTAAGTTGGTATTTGGGATTTGGTAATTTGGGATTTATCCACTTTGGAATTTGTAATTTGGTCCATTGGGATTTCAATTTAAAGCTGTCTAATTGATTTTTAGAATTATAAAAAAATGTACTCTTGAAAGAATTTAAACGCAAGCAATTTTGTGTAAAAATAAGTGAGGTTTTATCTTAATTAGACTTTTGGGACTGCCAAAGATCGGCCTCACTGAACCGAAGTTTTACCTGAACACCGAACACAGTGAGAAAGTGAGAATGCTTGACTTTTAAGCTGGATCTTTTTATGTTTGATTTTTGTATTTTGACATCTAATAAATAGTAATTAAAGTCTTGTAATATGGTCACACTGGAACTATTTGGGATTGGGGTTGTGGTTGGATTTCTGGGTGCCCTGCTGGGTATTGGTGGAGGGGTGCTACTGGTGCCATTTCTGGTACTTATCATCCACGTGCCCATTCACCAGGCCGTAGCCACCAGCCTGATTACTATTATCGCAACCTCAAGTCAGGTGGCTTCTTTTGGATTGCGTCAGAAACTGACCAACCTTCGTCTGGCATTTTTGCTCAACCTTTCTTCGGCCACGGGTGCTGCCATAAGCAGCTTTGTTGCGACACGTGTGGAAGAGAAAGCCATCGAATTAGTCTTCTCATTTATTCTACTTATCATAGCTGGATTGATGCTGGTGCGGGACAAGATTATGCGTACTAATATAACCAATGGCGAAGCTGGCTATTTTGGCGGTGTCTATTACGATCCGGCGTTGAAACGTCAAATCCAATATCGGCCAAACAATATCCCCGCTGCGTTTGGTATGGTGTTAATTTCCGGGATGATTGCCGGTGTGGCCGGCACCAGCGGTGGAATATTCAACGTACCAATTCTTAACCTGGTGTGTAGTGTGCCAATAAAAGTGGCCACCATGACCAGCAGCTTAATGATTGGTGTAACGGCATGTGCCGGAGCCCTGGTCTATTTTCGCCATGATTTAGTTATGCCTTTGCTGGTGGGGCCTATTGTGTTAGGCGTGTTAGGGGGTACAGCAGTTGGCACCCGTTTAGCCGTGAGACTCAAAAGTAAATGGCTGGCACGAATATTCGCGCTTCTACTGGTCAGCGTAGCTGTTAAAATGATTTTACGGTAACGTTATGGGAAAGAGCCATTTAACAACGAAAGACCGATTCCGGAGTTATAATAGCATGGCGAAAGTTCTGCTTATCAGTGGTGTAGTTGCAATCATGTTAATTGTGATTGGGGTGGGCCTTGCACGGGTGGAACAGGTACCGGTTTCAAATAAGCATCTGAATTTTAACAGGCTTCTGCCCGGCGACATCCGTTTCGAACCCGTGGCCTTGTTGTACACAGGCATCTGGCTGCTCATGTTCACGCCGGTGTTTGGCCTGCTGGCTGCACTTGTCGGTGCTTTGTGCGAACGGGACTGGCGTCTGTTCATCATCATTTTGCTGCTACTGCTTGTCTTATCCCAGGGAGTTTTTATGCTTACCAATTCGTAGGGCAATTGATGTTTTTGTAAGTCTACTGCTTCATTACTCCAGTAATCCAAAAACCTGTCTTTTATGGTCGAATTATTCAGGTTAACATGCCTAAGGTTCCAGGGAAGGACTGTAATTGAGCATAAATTCAAGAAACCTGGAAATCTCAATCATATCTTTACCCACAAAGCGGATACTATGTGAATCGGTACGTTCTACTATGGGTAAATAACTCAACACCTCCGAAGGTCGGTAGTTTTTGAAACGAACGTCCAATTGTATGGGAGTTTTGAGCCTGTACGGCTTAAAGTCTTTGATTCGTGCAATGGCCTTTTTCACTTTTTCACGAATTAACTCATAAGCCGCTTCCGGAGTCAGGGTTCTGGCAGAATGGAAGCTATAGGCCCATTTAACCACGGCCCCTTCGATATTGCCCAGAAGTTTCTGAGCTTCTTTAACGATAGCATCATCACCGGAAATCATGATTACCGGCACGCCAAAGTGACCGGCGATGGCGGCATTGATCCCGGCCTCAGGCATGGATATTCCGTTCAGCCGAACATCAGCAAGCCGAGCACTGGACAAAGTATGCGCACGTACACCTTCAGGGTTGGTGGTACTGGAGTGATAACCAAGAAAAATCACACCATCAAAGGTTTCATCGATACCCTGCATCATCATTAGAGGTCTGGGCCAGGAACGCACCACCTGCACATTTTTGGGAAGCCTTTCGATGAGGATATTCTGACCGTTGCCATGGGAATCGCTGACTAAAATTTCCGTGGCTCCCGCTTCAAAAGCGGCTTCAACAGCGGCCAGAACTTCATTGGTCATAAACTCCCGGAATCTTTGATATTCAAATCCACCAGGTCCCAGTTGTTCACCGGTTACTACACCTACCACGCCTTCCATATCTGCCGAGATATAAATTTTCAGCTTATTCTGTGCCATGGCTACTCCTGCAATTATAAAAAGTCCTGTAAATAAATGCATAAATACCGAATAAAATTTCATCCTTATTTCCTCCTTTTAAAATTAGGGTAATAAATTTTCTTTGAGTGAGGCGGCAAGAAGCGGGATCATAATTTCATGATGACCAATGAACTGATAGCTGTGTCCTCCCTGATGAATCGGGCGCTGGAGTACATTAACAGCAGGACGATAGTGCGTGAACATGTCAAAATTGGCCGTGACAAAATTTTTAATCTCCCCGAATAGATTACGTGCCACCGTTAAAGCCTTTAAAAATACCTCCGGCAGAATGACACTGGAACCGCAGTTTATGACCACACCGCCTTCGTTGATTTGACTCACGACCCGGGTGAAAATCTGAAAATCGGTTAGGCTGGCTTTTCCAATAGCCGCACCATTCACCGTGGGTTGTTGGTGAGTAATATCGGTGCCAAGTGCCACATGCAAAGTGACAGGCACATCTAAAGAATAAGCGTTGGCCAGAAGACTGATGTCTAAATTGGGAGGACGATCTTCAATAATTCTCTTGCCCAGGGATTCCCCGTAACCCAAACCTTCAGCGGTGGCCTGTTCTGCTGCGCCATTGATAATTTTACCTGTTTCCTCGACCATACCGAAGGTCCCGTCAGCCAGGCCTTTAACCACATCTTCCGATGTGTGACCAAAATAAGATAGTTCCACATCGTGGATGGCTCCGGCTCCATGAGTGGCCAGGGCGGTGATGAAACCATGCTTCATCATATCAATTAGAACAGGGGATAACCCCACCTTAATCACATGAGCTCCAAACATAAAAATGATCGGCTTGTGATTTCTACGCGCATTACCAATATGGGCGACTAATTCCCTGAATTCCAGACCTTTTAAAATATTTGGTAAACCATTTAAAAAATTAGCAAGAGAAGTTCCTTTCTCATAAACCTTTGCCAGGTTTTCCACCCGTATTTTACTGGTACGTTTATCAATAGAATATGTACGTACCTGACTCAAATCCACTTTTTCATATCTGGACATTTAATCCACACCCTCCATTTTTTCTAGCTCTACAATGATTTCACCTAATTTAAAATTGCCCGCGTAAATTTGACTTTTCATCAATACCGGTATTTTTCTGTGGTCATTGGTTAACCACACGGCTACGCGTCCCTTTTGTTGAAATAATGCCGGCGTTTGGAGCACCGGTTCAGCAATCAAACATTCAAATTTTCCAGCAAGGGTGCGTACAATATCTTTTCTATGGATGATAATTTTTATGGGGTATATTTTGCCATTGTCATAACTATCGATATATAGTGTATCACCCACAGTAAAATCCTGTGTGCGTACAAAATACATGGCAGAAAGCACATTTTGAACGAAAGGTGGCACCTGGAAAGTATCATCAGAAGTGTAAGCCAATCTATGGGGTTGATCGAAAATGACGTGGTCATTTTTATGATAGGCTCCTTCATGCAGATGTTTTTCGAATTGCCAGGGGAAAATACCCCGGGCATCCACCAGTGTTTTCACCGTGTCTCTAACTTTATAAAACAGCGAAAAGAAATCGTTGGATTGTGCCAGAGACGTTATTTCATAGAGGGGTAATTTCTGAAACCGCTCACTCCATTGTACACTTAACACACCTTTTCCCGCATGGATGTTCTCATAACGAATATCATAAAATAGTTTTTCACCAGCTTTAAAAGCTTTATTTTCCACGAATCTTAAGGAGGAAGAAGCCAGGTCAACCAGAGCGGCCCACCTGTTCTTTTCATTAGGAGTGGCGTCACTCCTAGAGGTCGGATTGTCCTGACCGGGGACACTTGAATGACTCATAACCAGGATAACTGAAATAGCCAGGCTTTTAAAAAACCAAATCCTCAAATCCCAGAATCCAGTGAAGTTTGAATAGAAATTTTTTTGGAATTGAGTATATGACATACTTTTTCAAACACGTGTTGCACGGTGATTTCATCCATACAGGAGCAGTATATCGATTTACTTTTGATACATCGGTGGCATGCTTGCCGCGCCATGATCACATTCTCGCCCTGTCCATAGGGACCCCATCTTTGCGGATGGCAGGCCGGTAAAGGAGCATATAGACCAATTACCGGGGTCCCCAGAGCCGTAGCCAGATGCAAAGGCCCGGTGCTGTTGGTAATCAGTAAGTCTGCCTGCTGCAAAAGAGCCGCCAGTTGCAGGATAGTAAGACGTCCACATAAGGAAATGGCCCGATGACCACAGATATTTTGCACAATTTTTACCAGTCCATGTTCATCTCGGGTGCCGGTAATTAACACGGTAGCGCCGAGCCTTTCCATACAAATTTTAGCCAGATGACCATAACACTGGGGACGCCAGTTTCTTGCCGATTTGCCACTACCCGGATGAATTACAATAACAGGTTTCTGCTTCTGAATAAAACTTTCCGTGAGACGATTTAATTTTTCCGGAAGGTGAAAGCGGAACCGGATCTGATCAAGCCGTACACCCAGGGTTTCCACCAGAGAGAGGTTATATTCCAGTTCATGCTTCTGGCTAAATTTTCGATGCTCAAAATGCCGTCGATTGAATAAAAACGAATACCAGCGATACCCGCTACCCAGTCGAACCGGTACGCTGGCAATATAAAGAGCCAGGGCTAATCGAAAAGTAGGATGCAAAACCACGGCTACATCAAAGGCCCGGGATCGAATTTCGCCGGCCAGTTGCATAACCGGTTTAAGTTTTGTAGAATTTTCTTGATTATCACTGATAAGTTCGTCGATATCTTCATGTGTTTGTAATAGAGGCATCCAGCGACTGTTGGCCAGCATGGAAATTTTTACACCGGGAAATGTTTGCTTAAAAGCCGTGGTCACCGGTGTCGAGAGAATGACATCTCCCAGGCGGTCGGTTCGTACAATTAAAACCTTCTCAGGGATCATCTTTCAGTTTATCCTTAATCAGTTTGACAAGACGAGGTAAAATTCGATTCAGTTCACTATCAATAAGGTCAATGCATTTTCGATAAACTTCCAGACTACCCCCGATGGGGTCCTCGATGGCTACAGGGTAATTTTCGTTGGGCTTGCGATCGAAAGCCGTGAGTAAAAATACATTATCCAGCACCTCAGGAAATCTCCGGGCTATAAATTCTTTATGTTCGGGTGCCATACAAAAGATGATGTTGGCTTTTGAAATGATTTCTTCGTCCAGACCACGTGAACGATGCTGGGAGATATCCGCACCTTTTTCCTGGGCCACCATAATAGCAAAATCGGTAGCAGGACTCCCATAAATCCCCAGGGTACCTGCCGATTGTATTTCCACCTTATCTTTTAATTCAGGAGGCAATTTAATTTTAAGCAATCCTTCTGCCATGGGACTTCGACAACTGTTTCCAGAGCACACAAACAGGATATGGAATTTTTTTTCACTCATCTTAACTCCTTGAACCATGCTTCACAGCTAAGTTTATGACTCTGTATTTCAGGCTGCAACTCTTCAATCTTTTGCAAAACCTGCCCGGGCGTAATTGCCCACAGGCATTCTAAAGTCCCTTTTGGACACCGCCTGCGCCCATGGTCCGTACAGGGACGACAATTCAGAGAAACCTCCAGTACATTTTCTCTCTGTCCATAAGGATAAAATCCAAGAGCCGGTGAAGTAGAACCAAAGATGGAAATTACGGGGATACCCGCCGCTACTCCGAGATGGGTAGGTGCGCTATCATTGCTTACCAGAATGCGACAGCGACACAAACAAACGAACGTTTCACGCAATGTGAGTGTTCCGGCAAGATTGACAATTTCTTTACCAGCTTTCTTCTGAATTCTGGTACACAAAGGCCGATCCTTCTTTCCACCGATCAAAACGACGTTAAAATCTCTTTTAATCAATTGTTGAGCCAGACGTACGAAATAAGGTTCAGGCCAGCGTTTGGTGTACCAATGAGACCCCGGGGCGAGTGCTACAAGGGGCTTTATTTCTTTTCCATCTGGAAAAAGGCGATTTTTTACTTTCTGAATTTCTTGCTTTAAGGGGAAAATCTCCGGTAGTCGTTCGGTAAAATTTACTTTAAAAGGAGAAAGTAATCTTAAATTGCGATCAATTTCATGTGTGGTGGCTTCATAAGGAATAGAGTGAGAATACAACCAGTGTGCTGAACTGCGATCAAATCCTATCCTTATCGGGATGCCGGCCAGGGTTGAAAGCAAGGCACTCCGCCAGGAACGATGGGGCAACAGGGCCAGTTGATATTGCCGGGCGCGAATTTTTCTTACCAGTTTAAAAAAATGAATAACCCCACGATGCTGACCTCGTTTGTCATATATAATAAGCTGATTAATAAAAGGATGATTGATCAGTAATTCACTACCTCTCGGTGAGACCAAAAAGTCGATTTCAACTTCAGGAAAATGAGTCTGTACCGCTCTTACCAGCGGCTCAGTTAACAATACATCGCCAATAAAAGCGGTTTGAATAATAAGCACCTTCTTTATTTTATGTGGATTCATAAAGTTAAATTAAACAAAATTTAATCGATTGTCAATGGGTTACAACCAATTAATTTGCATAAATAAAAAGTTTTTCTTAATTTTCAAACTACCATCTATTAACTGATTTTTATCAAAAAGCAGGTAAACTGAATATGATTAAAACTGATGAACTCGTTCAATATCTCAATTCATATCTAAAAATATCTGAAATTCCTGATGTTTCCAAAAACGGTTTGCAGGTTCAGGGAAAAGATGAAATAGTAAAAATTGCCTTCGCTGTCGATGCCTGCATGGATACCTTCGTTGAAGCGGTTGCACAGGGGGCTCAGATGCTCATTGTTCATCATGGAATTTTCTGGAATGAAATCGAATTGCTGGTAGGTTATCATTACAAGCGTATTAAATTTTTACTGGAAAAAGAACTGAACCTCTACGCCGTTCATTTACCTCTGGATGTGCACCCGGAAGTTGGAAACAATGTACAACTGGCCAAAATGCTTAATCTAAAAGTAGTCGGCCCTTTTGGGGAATATCAGGGAGTCACCATAGGGATCGAAGCACACCCTCAACAACCAGTCGATGTGAATTTACTAACCCGGAAAATACAACAAAGTCTGAATACGGCTGTGCGTCTGGATGATTTTGGCCCCCCAGAGGTAGAAAGAATCGGAATCATTACCGGGGGTGGCGCCTCATTGATCCCCCAGGCGGTTGCATCGGGTCTGGACTGTTATATCACCGGGGAACCCAAACATAGCTTTTACCATTTTGGCAAAGAGACCCGGATTAATTTAATTTTTGCCGGCCATTATGCAACAGAAACTCTGGGGGTAAAAGCTCTGGCTGATCATCTGGCCGGTCAATTTGGTATCTCAACGATTTTCATCGATAAACCAACCGGTTTGTGAAAAATCTAAACTAAACTGGAATAAGCAGAAACATATGGGCAGGCAAAATAAAATAAAATTCATTTCGAGTTTCATTTTCTCTACTACCATATTTTATACTTTCATCGCCTCGTTAACTCTGGCCGGTTCTGGTAAATCCAGTTATAATTTTAAGCCGGCTACTTCGGCCATGCTGTCCATTACCACCCGTGAAACATCATATCATGTAAGTGAGTTGGCCTCCGTCAAGTATCAGGGAAGAGAAGCCGGCACCCATGGTCAGTGGCTTGCCGCTCAATATATCGGTAATGAATTTTCTGAATATGGTCTAAAATCTCTCAAAGGCGGGGATTATTTTCAACCCTTTGAAATTGTCCGCACAGATCTAAAGAGCTGGGGTTTCTGGCTTGAGCGTGAGAGTAAGCAGGGCAAAGAAACCGTAGAATTAACCCTCAAATACGATTTTATTCCTTTTAAATTCACCGGGGAAGGAGAAATTTCAGCTCCCATAGCCTTTGTTGGCTATGGAATTACAGCTCCAGAATACGGTTACGACGATTATGCGGATATCGATGTGCGAGGCAAGATTGTGCTTGTTCTGCGACATGAACCGCAGGAATACGCCCGTCAAAGTGTATTTGACGGAATAGTTCTGACCAGGCATTCCCTTTTTGAGGTAAAGGCACGCAATGCCAGAGCCCATGGAGCCATTGGTATGCTTTTAGTCACAGACCCTCAGGGCGGCCATGGGAGTGGCATGCCCCAGGGATTCTGGCCCGCTTTCTATCCGGAACGTAAATTAAAATCCGCCTGGCAGGTTTATGATGAATCGTTGTTTGACCATTTTATTTCGGTCTGGATAAGTACCCAATTAGCCCAGCGAATACTAAATGAGGCGGGTCAATCCCTGATTCAACTACAGAAAGAGATCGATAAAAATCTTACCCCGCACAGTTTTACTATTCCGGATTTTAAAGCGCATATCAAATTGCAGTTGGAAAAAGAGTTTCGTACCACACAAAATGTCATAGGTTTTTTACAGGGCTCTGATCCCAAATTGAGCAAAGAAGTAGTCGTTGTTGGAGCCCATTATGATCATATTGGCATAAAACATGGCCATATCTACCCCGGTGCCGATGACAACGCTTCCGGTACGGCGGCTCTTCTGGAAATTGCAGAAGCTTTCAGTGACATGCCTATCCGACCCAGACGTAGTATTTTATTTATCGCGTTTACCGCGGAAGAGCTGGGGTTACTGGGATCGGAATATTACGTAAACCATCCCTGGGTGCCGTTGTCTCGTACCGTAGCCATGATTAATCTTGACATGATCGGCAGAAATGAAGAAAATCAGGTGACGGTAATTGGAAGCAATCGAAGTCCAGAGCTGCAGGCCATTAATGAAGCGGCCAATCGAGAGATTGGTTTAACTTTACTGTACAATGGTGAGAAATATTTCTCCCGCAGTGATCAGGCCAATTTTGCCAGAAATGGAATCCCGGTAATTTTTTACAATACCGACACCCACGAAGATTACCACCAGCCCACCGACACCCCTGAAAAAATTAACGCTATTAAAATGACCCGCATCGCCCGGCTGGCATTTCTGGTAGCCTGGGAGGTGGCGAATATAGAAGTCCCCCCTACAATGAAGAAAGATTATATTTTTGTAAATTAGTTTCTGATACAGGAATCTCAGAAGTCCAGATCTCAAATCCCGATTCCCAACTCCCTAAATCCCACTGGAGGATATTTTCAATTTAAATGCTGGTGAAAGTATGATAAACCTTTTCTGAGATTTCTGCCCAGTTAATGATATCTTTACGAAATTTATCGAATGACTCATAGACTTTTTTGCTCAGGGGATCTTCGGCGATCATTTCATCAATCACTTCCCGGGCGTATTTTTTCAAAGCTGCCAGTACATCGTCAGGGAACTTTTGTACCTTAACGTGTTCCTCATTAATCAATTTTTGCAAGTAGGTGTTATTTTTAGCTTCAAACTCGGAAAGCATCCATACATTGGCACGAGCCGCGGCCGTCCGCACAATCTCCTTTAGATCGGAGGAAAGCTGATTCCAGGCATCTTTATTAACGGTTAATTCCAGCACCGGGCCGGGCTCCTGCCAGCCCGGATAGTAGTAATATTTGGTGATTTTATAAAAACCCATCAAATAGTCGTGATAAGGCCCCACCCATTCTGTGGCATCGATAACCCCGCGCTCCAGGTTGGTGAAAATCTCACCTCCCGCCGTAAGAATGGGGGTACCGCCTGCCTTTTTAATGACTTTGGCACCGAGGCCCGGAATACGCATTTTCAAACCCTTTAAATCCTCCACCGATTTGATCTCTTTGCGGAACCAGCCTCCCATTTGCATCCCGGTGTTGCCGGCCGGAAAAGGGACCAGATTAAAGGGTTCGTAAATCTCTTCCCACAGTTTTAGACCGCCACCACTGTAAAGCCAGGCATTCATTTGTTGTGCATTCATTCCAAAAGGAACGGCGGCAAAAAATTGCGCTGCCGGAATTTTACCAGCCCAGTAGTAAGCCACACCATGACTCATCTCGGCAATGCCCTGGCTAACCGCATCAAAAGCCTCCAGGGGAGGGACCAGCTCGCCTCCACCATACACCTGAATCTTTAATCGTCCGCCCGACATCTGATCAATCCACTGGGCCATCATGTCGGCTCCTTCTCCCATAACCGGAAAGTGCGGCGGCCAGGTGGTTACCATTTTCCACTGAAATTTTTTGTTGGTTATGACGGCGGGGGCCTCGTTGGAAGAGGATTGTTTGCCACATCCCCAGAACAGAATCGAACTTCCGGCCAGAGTAGCTGTACCTGCTTTTAGAAATTCACGGCGTTTCATCTTTTTCATGTTCCCTCCTGATTTTTTTACAGTGTAGGGTTTCACAAAACTCAGAAGTTATTAATAATATTGAAATTACAAAGCCGTCTTTTGCACTATTTTCC
>CAZMEG010000046.1:0-13093 GCA_964565205.1 uncultured Cytophagia bacterium | reverse complement strand
CTTCTGTTTTTTAAAAAATCAGATTAATCTAAGATAATTTTATAATGACTTCCCTTTTTGAATAAAAAAATAACTTGACAAAATCTCTAATATTTTTATATTATAAAAACAGGTAAACTCGTACCAGATTACCAATTTAGGAATTTTATCATGTCCGAAATTCATGCCTGGCAAATGGTCGAGAAAGGCCAACCGTTTCAAATAACTACCTTAAAAAGTAGTCTTTTGAAAGAAAATGAGGTTCTTGTAAGGGTTGTGGGTTGTGGAGTTTGTCACACCGATCTGGGATTTTTTTATGAAGGAATTCCCACCGTGAAATCCTTACCCTTAACCCTGGGCCATGAAATCAGTGGATTTGTTGAAGAAGCAGGGGCTCAATTTACCGACTGGGTAGGAAAGGCGGTGATTGTGCCGGCGGTTTTACCCTGCGGGGAATGTGATCTCTGCCGAAAAGGCAGACCGACCATCTGCCGTAAACAGCGAATGCCCGGCAATCACATTGATGGGGGATTTGCCAGTCATCTGATCGTGCCCGGTCGTTATTTGTGTCCGGTGAATGTACAAAATGCGGATGAAAAATTTGGCAAATCTGGTGTGACTTTGAAGGAACTTTCGGTGGTAGCCGATGCGGTAACCACACCGTATCAAGCCGTACAAAATTCAGAATTGAAACCGAATGATGTGGCTATCTTTGTGGGAGTGGGTGGTATCGGTGGATTCGGCGTACAGATAGCCCATGCTCTGGGTGGCCATGTTATTGCTGTGGATGTGGATGACAGGCGTTTGCAAAAAATGGCTGCTTACGGAGCCGAGCTGACCTTGAATCCAGCCCAGATGGAAGCCCGTGAAATTCGTAAAGCCATTCAACATTTTGTTAAAGACAAAGGCTTTTCACCCTATGAATGGAAAATCTTTGAGACTTCCGGGACCGCAGCAGGTCAGGAATTGGCTTTTAGTCTGTTAACCTTTGGTGCCACACTCTGTGTGGTAGGTTTTACCATGGACAGGGTGAATCTGCGCTTAAGCAATCTAATGGCTTATGATGCCAGAGCCATAGGAAACTGGGGCTGCGATCCAAAGTTTTATCCTGACGTGTTAAACCTGGTTCAAGAGGGCAAAATTCAACTGGCGCCATTTGTGCAAACGTATCCCATGAGTGAAATTAATACGATTTTTGAACGTGTTCATCATCGGGAGCTGGATCGTCGCCCGATTTTAATTCCAGATTTTTGATGTGGATAAATCAAAAATTTATTTACTTGCATTTAAAACTGAGGTAAAATATGTTTGAGTTTAAAAATCATGACCTGGTACCCGATTATCACTTTTCTGAAATCATTTATGAACTCCGCCCATGTCTTGATCCAGAAGGTGAAGCGGTTGAGGGTCTGTACAATGCCTGGATTATTTTAAATAATCCAGGGCAATTGAACTCTTACACCACTCAGATGATTAAAGAAATCATTTTTGCCTTTCGCAAGGCATCCAATGCACGGGATGTGGTAGCCGTGGTATTTACCGGTGCCGGAGATCAGGCATTTTGCACAGGTGGTAATACCAAAGAATATGCTGAATACTATGCGGGACGTCCTGAGGAGTATCGCCAGTACATGCGGTTATTTAATGATATGGTGACGGCCATTTTGCATTGTGATAAACCGGTTATTTGTCGGGTTAATGGGATGCGGATTGCCGGGGGACAGGAAATTGGCATGGCCTGCGATTTTTCTGTGGCCAGTGACCTGGCAGTGTTTGGTCAGGCAGGGCCCAAACATGGCTCCGCCCCCGATGGCGGATCCACCGATTTTCTACCTCTTTTCGTCGGAATTGAAAATGCCATGTACAGTTGCACTCTGTGTGAAATCTGGAGTGCTCACAAAGCCTATCGCCTGGGGTTACTCACCGATGTGGTCCCGGTGTTAAAGAAAAATGGCCAGTTTATCCCCAATCCACTGGTCATTACCGATCGCTGGACGGATGAAATGGGCCGCATCATTTACGGTGAATTTAAAACAGGTGAGGCCAAAGAACAGGCCAGGGCTCTGCTGGCTCAATGCGAAAAAGATCTCTCGTTGCTGGATCAGCGGGTGAATCAATTGTGTACGTCTTTGATGATGACCGTCCCCGGATGCCTGACCAAAACCATTGAATCGTTACGTAAGCACAAACTAATGCACTGGGATAAAAATCGTGAGAGCAATCGGGCCTGGCTGGGCATGAACATGCTTACCGAAGGGAAGGCCGGGTTCAGAGCATTTAACGAAGGCGTTAAGGGACATCGAGAAGTAGATTTCATAAAATTACGCAAACTATTAGCCGAAGGTCATCTCTGGAACGACGATTTAATTGAAGCAGTGATGCCACCGAGAAAACAGGAAAAGCACTAAATTTAGGATCAAGCGATGGATTTTACAATTCGTAAAATAACGGCCGAAGATAGCCAGGCCATAATTGAGATTGATGCCATTCATTCTGGGGAAAGAAAAAATGAATACTGGCAGGAAAGGTTACAACATTTCATTAAACGACAGAAAGATCACCGGCCCATTCTCGGTTATGTAGCTGTTGCTGAGGGTCGGATCATTGGTTACATTCTTGCGGAGGGACGTGCCTGGGAATTTGGTTCGCCACTATGTGGTTGGATCTTTGCCATAGGCGTGCATCCGGAATATGGACGGAAAGGCGTGGGATTGGCTTTGTGCCGGGAGGTATGTCATAAATTTAAATCGCTGGGCATTCGAACCGTGCGTACCATGGTGCGCAAAGATGATGTGGATGTGTTGAGCTTTTTTCGCGCATCTGGATTTCACGCCGGTCCTTTTATCGAGTTAGAATTAGAATTAGAATAGGAAAGGGGTCATGAATAAAATAAAAATAAATAAACTTTATGAGGATCAGGCCCTTGAAATCATACTAAACGACCCGAAAGGAAACGTTCTCGATGGCGAAATGATGTCTGAAATAACTCAGGCAGCGATTGAAGAAGGGCGACTCTCCTCGGTGAAGGTGCTCGTCTTTCGTGGCGAGGGGGAGCATTTTTCCTTTGGGGCCAGTGTGCCAGAACATCGGAAAGAATATGTCGCGGAGATGCTTGCCACTTTTCATAAGCTTTTTCGTACGCTCATTGAAATAAGTAAACCCATGATTGCTGTGGTACGGGGTCAGTGTCTGGGAGGTGGGTTGGAACTGGCAGCCTTCTGTCACTGGATTTTTGCTCATGAAAATGCAAAATTCGGGCAGCCTGAAATTAAGCTGGCAGTATTTCCGCCGGTGGCTTCGCTTATTTTACCCTTTCGGGTTGGTCAATCGGCAGCCGATGATCTGATCCTCAGTGGTCGTTCCATTTCGGCAAAGGAGGCCAAGACTCTGGGACTTGTCTATTCTGTTTCCCAAAATCCGGAAAAGGAATGTGAACAATTCATTCGTGAGCATATTCTGCCGAAAAGTCGGGTGGCTCTGGAATTTGCCGTTAAATCAGCCCGGTATCATATGTACAGGACTTTTATACATAACATTGATGTTGTTGAAAAGATGTATGTGAAAGAATTGATGGCTCATAAGGATCCCAACGAAGGAATTCAAGCTTTTATGGAGAAGAGAGCACCGGTGTGGAAGGATGCTTAACTTATTTACGCAATTTATAAATGATAAAGAAGCACTTGCGAAATATAATAATACAGGCTTATGGAGTATTGGATAAATGGAGTTTTGAGGCTTGTATGAATACAATACTCCCGTACTCCAGAACTCCAATACTCCACTAATACTTTAAAATTTAAGTTTGTTATAATAAATCATGAAATCGTTTAATTTCAAAGACCAGATTGTCATTCTAACCGGGGCAAGTGGGGGGATTGGTCAGGCGACCGCCCGGATGTTTGTTGAAGCTGGAGCTCGGGTTATCGGAGTGGACCGGCAAAAGCCCCAATTTAAACTGGAAAATTTTAGCTATTTCCATTGTGATGTCACAAATTTTGAGCAGGTGGGTCAGTGTGTGAGACAAATCCTTGTGGAAAATAAATCAATCCACTGTTTGATTAACAATGCTGGCATTTCTCGCGATGCCACTGTCTGGAACATGAGTGAGGCTCAATGGGATGAAGTGCTGGCAGTGAATTTAAAAGGAGCTTTCAATTTCATCCACCATGTAGCTCCCCATTTCCGGGAACAGAAAAGAGGTAAAATTGTCAACGTATCTTCCATCAATGGATTACGGGGTAAATTTGGTTTAGCCAACTATTCAGCCTCCAAAGCTGGACTCATTGGCCTCACTAAAACCGTGGCTAAAGAATTAGGGCGTTACCATGTGAACGTGAACGCCGTGGCACCTGGCTATATTTTAACCCCACTAACAAAAAATTTACCTGAGAAAATTTTAAATGAGGCTCTGGCCGAGACTGTACTGGGCCGGCTGGGTAGACCCGAAGATGTTGCCCAGGTGATTTTGTTTTTATGTTCGGAAATGGCTTCACATATTACGGGGGAGGTCATCAAAGTAGATGGAGGGCAGTATATTTGAAGTATGATTGTGTTAATGTATTAGAGTTGAGTTATGGAATTTAGAGTGAGAAAGCTTAGATTAGGGATATCTTTATGAAGAGAGTTTCTGTGCGGACATTTGAGGAGTGGCGGGACAAATCGCTGGATGAGATCCTGGCTTTGTGTCGGGAATTGGTCGAAGATCCTGATTATCCGACGGTGCGGCGCTGGCGCGATGCCGGAGGTAAAGTGGTGGGGCACTTCCAGGTCTATTTTCCCGAGGAAATTGCCCATGCTGGTGGTTTGCTCCCTTTGAAAATTCGAGGGGCTCAGGTGGAAGGCATGGAAGCGGAATCACATTTTGGCTCCTATTTATGTTCTATTGTTAAAACCTCTCTGGAGTTAGCGCTTACCGGAAAGGTGGAACTGGATATGTTTGTCACCCACCCCATTTGCGATGCAGCCCGTAACCTGGCCGCCATCTGGAGCCGTAATTTTTCATATAAAAGTCAGATTTTGTATTTACCCCAGAATCCCAATTCCAAATATTCGGTGACTTATCTGCGTAACGAATACGCACGGTTAAAATCGGATATCGAAGAAATTGCCGGCAAAAAAATCTCCGAGGAAGAACTACGCAATTCCATAGCCCTTTACAATCAGAATCGAGCCCTGATAAGACAATTGTATGAAATTAAACGGGAAACACCCTGGCTCATTGCTGCCGAAGATGCGTATGTGCTTGTAGCGATGGCTGGGTTCCTTCCCCCAGAAGAGTACCGGGAATTGATGCAAACGGTGCTACCCTTGATCCGAAAGCGGTCGGCAAAAAAACAGGACAAAATGCGAGTGGTGTTTGAAGGGGGATTCTGTGAGCAACCACCTCTGGACCTGTTGCAAACCATTGGACGTTCCTGCTATATTGTGGATGATGATCTGATGATCGGTCTGCGATGGATCGTTGAAGATATTCCTCTGGAAGGGGATCCGTTGTACAACCTTGCCGAGGCTTATATTGAAAAGTCCTCTTACAGTCCTGTACAGCACGATCTACGTAAACCAAAAGAAAAAATGCTTTTGAAGCGTATTAAAAACTCCAGGGCAGAGGCAGCCATCATTACTGCGGCCAAAATGTGTGAACCCGGCCTGGAAGAACAGGTGGCTTATAGCAAAGCCCTGGATGAAGCCGGGATTCCTTATTTCATCAGTGAATTTGAAGAAAACCAGACTACTTTTGATCACCTGGGCATTCAACTGGAAACTTTTCTGGAAAACATACTTTTCTCTGAAACATGAAAGGAGGGAAAGGTTATGCCAGAAGTAAAAGAAAATTTAATCACGACAGGCGCCATGGCAAAAGAACTCGGCGTCTCTGATACTAAAATTAAAAAAGCCCTAAAAGAACTCAACATTCAACCGGTGACTAAACGCGGCGTTTGCAACTACTACTCCAGAAGTGAACTGGAGAAGATCAAAAAGTTTTTGCAGGAAAAATAGGGGATTGTTTGTTGTGCGTGGTTTGTTGTAGCTTGTAGGTATTCGATTCGATAAATAAGAAATGGTTTTATTACTCCTTTAGGGAAATATGACAATATTTTATAAAACGGAAAGGAAAGCATGAATCAAAATCCTGAAAATGACGAAATAGTGGGGCGTGGTAATAAAGAAGGAGCGCAATTATTCCGTCAGTGGTTTCAGCAATTGACCGAAATTGCAGAACAGGGGGGCAAGGCTGCCTACGTATTTGTCATGGGCAGTTTTAATGAAGTGCTGAAAACGTTCGACTTACCAGTAGTTTTTCCGGAAATTAATTCCTTACAAACGGCTGTCCGCAAGGTGGCTCTGGATTATTTGAACGAAGCCGAGGACTTTGGTTATTCGCCCGATATCTGTGGTTATGTGAAAGCGGATGTGGGTGTTCAATTACGGGGTGGCGAGCACCCCATGGGGCGTATTCCTAAACCCGGCCTGGCGGTGCTTACCAATGCCTGCAACACCTATATAAAATGGGCAGAAATCTGGGAACGGCTCTATAAAATCCCTATTTTTGTCGTGGATGTTCCGGGGACACGTAATCCAGGCTATGCAGTAAGTGCAGGAGATACGAATTTTGCCAGTGATCGCCACTATGTAGCCGAACAGATTAAAGATTTGATTAAACTGTGTGAACAGGTTACCGGCAAGAAATTCGATATCGATAAATTTAGAGAAATATTACAGTACGCTAACGATATGAGTCGGAACTGGCAGGAGATTCTGGAGCTCAACAAGAAGCAACCAGCCGTATTCAACGCGCTAACCGATGGCACCATTTATCTGGGGGTGGCCAATGGCTTCCGTGGAACAAAAGAAGGGAGTCACTATTTTAACAGGCTGATGGAGGAGATGCAATTCAAAGCCAGGCATGGTATCGGCACCTTAACCAATGAACAGTTTCGCCTGATTTTTGTGGGGGTTCCCTGTTATCCGATTTTCCGGCGCTTTAACGAATTCTTTACTCACTGGGGTGGAGTCTTTGTTCATTCTACCTATCTGTGGTTCGCTTCGGGTGGAACAAACATCGGTTTTCAATATGATCTGCAGAATCCAATTGAGAGTTTAGCGGAAGGTATATTACTCAGCGTTCGGGACGCCATGGATAGCATGTTTCATCAGCACCAGGCCATTCTTGCCATGTTGGAACCTTACCATATAGATGGCGTTGTATATCATCCTATTAAAAGTTGTCGCACAGTTTCCACGGGTCTCGCTGATGGGCGACGATATGTGATGGACAAAACCAATGTGGCCACGCTCTTTATTGAATCTGATATGATGGACAAACGGGTGGTTTCCGAGGCCCAGATGAAAAATCGAATTGATGCTTTTTTTGAAGGCTTAACTTCCAGAAAGCAGTTAGCCTATGGTGAGGGTTAAATATTCTTAATCTATTTTAAACTGGGTAGGAGAGCTAAATGCCCACATTATTAGATGACACCCTTGAAAGTACCTATGTAAAAATGCAGGAGAAACTCCATGGGATTGTTCCCGATATGGAGTTACGCTATAAAGCCGAGCTGGTGGTTGAAATTAACCGTCTGAAAGAAAAACGCAATGCAATAATTCTTGGCCATAATTATATGGAGCCAGCTCTGTTCCATACCATCCCCGATTTCACCGGCGATTCGCTGGAATTGAGCCGAAAAGCGGCGCAGACCGATAAAGATGTGATTGTCTTCTGTGGTGTGCGATTTATGGCTGAAACCGCCAAAATTCTCAATCCGGAAAAAACCGTGCTTTTACCCTCATTGAAAGCCGGTTGTTCCCTGGCGGAAAGTATTACCGCTGAGGATGTACGCCGATTAAAGCAACAATTTCCAGGTGTGCCTGTGGTGAGTTATATAAATACTTATGCTGAAGTTAAAGCGGAAAGTGATGTGTGCTGCACCTCCAGTAATGCGGCTAAAGTCATTCAGGCATTGAATAGCGATACTGTAATCTTCCTGCCCGATGAATTTCTTGCAAAAAATGTAGCACGAGAAACCGGCAAGAGAATTATTTTCCCGGTAGGAATCGAATCCAATAGCCTGAATGACACCATCATTGGCTGGCATGGAAAATGTGAAGTCCATGAAAAATTTACCATAGATGATGTACGAAATGTGCGAGCCCAGTTTCCAGATGTGGTGGTACTGGCGCATCCTGAATGTCGTCCCGAGGTAGTTGAGGCATCCGACTTTTCCGGGAGTACCTCGGCCATGGTCAAATATGTACAGCAGAGTAAAGCGCGGCGTTATTTATTACTAACGGAATGCAGCATGGGAGACAATATTGCGGCCGAAAATCCAGATAAAGAAATGGTTCGCCTGTGCAGCGTGCGCTGTCAGCACATGAA
The DNA here is from genome assembly GCA_964565205.1 of uncultured Cytophagia bacterium. Lineage (GTDB taxonomy): Bacteria > Zhuqueibacterota > Zhuqueibacteria > Oceanimicrobiales > CAZMEG01 > CAZMEG01. Next base: position 4,740 of record CAZMEG010000046.1, on the reverse strand, counting down.
CCAGATTACCCTGGAAGACACCTTAAATGCCCTGAAATATAATCAGTATGTAATTGAACTCCCAGAGGATATCATTCGGCGTGCCAGGCGTGCCGTAGAAAGAATGCTGGAAATTGTGTGAGGAGATTTTGTTCGTGTTTTGTGGTTTATCAGCACTTTGTAACATAAAAAAGCAAGACTCAATTGCACATACAAACAGGGAGATTTGAACATGTCTTATGCAGCCGGCGTGGATGTGGGTTCCACACAGACGAAAGCCGTAATAATTAACTCAAAAAAGGAAATCATCAGTCGGGTACTTATTGACACGGGTGCCAATGTGAGTATGGCTGCGCAAAAAGCCTATGAATTAGCCTTAAAACAGGCCGGTCTTATGGAGGAAGAGGTTGAATATGTGATAGGTACGGGATATGGAAGATACAAAGTGACCTTTGGTAACAAGCAGGTGACTGAAATAAGCTGCCATGCCCGTGGTGCCGTACACATGTTTCCCAAAACTCGAACCGTTCTGGATATGGGCGGACAGGATAGCAAAGCCATTCGGGTTAATGCCGATGGGGAAATCATCGATTTCTGCATGAATGATAAATGCGCTGCCGGCACCGGCCGTTTTTTGGGTGCAGCGGCTGTGGCCCTGGATATTCCATTAGATGAACTGGGCCCAACCGCTCTTAAAGCCGAAAAACCTGTGCGGATCAGCACCACCTGCACGGTGTTTGCTGAATCAGAGGTACTTTCCTGGCTTGGTAAGGGTAAGAAAATAGAAGATATTTTATGGGGTGTGCACCTATCCATTGCCTCCCGGTCCATTGGCCTCCTGCGGCGGGTCGGTATTGAAGAGGAAATTACTTTCACCGGGGGAGTAGCCAGAAACATCGGGATGGTCAGGGCCCTGGAAGATGGTCTTGGTAAAAGATTAAATGTCAGTGAGGACTCCCACTTTATGGGAGCTCTTGGCGCTGCTTTATTTGCTCTGGACCATATCATGAGCAGGCGTAAACCTGTAATGCCTGATGCCTGATGAGACTGTCAAAAATTTCAAAAATCCAGACTGAAGGCATCCAAGCCGGAGACCAAAAGGTACCAATATGTTGGAAAAAGCTCGACCAGGTGCATTTGCGCTATACTTTTTCAACCGTCTTACATAAATAACCAGGAGAATCTAAAATGATCTATACGATGGGTTTAGATATCGGGTCTACCTACACCAAAGGTCTGATACTGGATGAGCAAAATCAAATTGTTGCCTACGAAATGGAACCCACCGGCTCAAAGCTGGTAGAAGTGGCTAACCGAATCAGGGACAAAGTTATCGAAAAGGCCGGTTTACGATCACAGGATATAGCTTACATTATTACAACCGGCTATGGACGCCACCTCATACCATTTCGAGATTTACAGGTAACCGACCTGACTGCAAATGCACGGGGGGCTCTTTTCCTGTTTCCAAATACACGAACCGTGCTCGACATTGGCGGACAAACCATGAAAGCCAGCCGTATTGATGAAAAAGGTCGGGTGGTTACTTTTCGTCTTAACGACAAATGTGCTGCCGGCACAGGGGCCTTTCTCGAAAAAACCGCCCGATATATGGGCTATACCACTCAGGACATTGGTAATCTTTTGTCACTGGCAAAAGAAAGTGTACCCATTTCGGGTGTTTGTGCAGTTTTTGCCGAATCGGAGGTGATCAGCCATTTGTCCGAAGGCGTACCTCCAGAGGAAATCATGTACGGAGCCATCCTTTCGCTTACCGATCGTTCGGTGCAGTTGATGAAGCGTATCAAAGCTGAACCGGAGTACACCCTGGTGGGGGGAATTTTACGCTGGAAAATTATGGCGAAGGAAATCGCAGCTCGTCTGCAAACAAAAGTGAACGTCCCGGATGGGGAGCTTGCCCAGTTCAACGCGGCCCTGGGTTGTGCCCTGTTGGGACACCTGCGATTACAAAAGCTTCGCTCTAAAAAAATGACTCAAAGCCAGCTATTAGAAGTTTCTTGAATGAAACGATTAAAAAAGAAAAACCAATAAATTAACCCAGGAAAGGAGAAAGTAATGAAAGCCACAGAAATTCTGATGGAAGAACATCGCATCATTTTGAAAGTGCTTGACTGTCTGGAAAAGATGGCCCAGGAAGCAGAAAAAACTGGAAAGCTCAATGCGCAGGCAGCTCAAAAGGTAATAGATTTTTTCCGTAATTTTGCCGATGGTTGTCACCATGCCAAAGAAGAAAATCGACTCTTTGGTGTACTGGAAGAGCATGGGGTACCAAGGGAAGGAGGACCAATTGGCGTGATGCTATACGAGCATGATGAAGGGCGTCGGTTAATTCGCGGTATGGTCGATACCCTTGAGCAGGCCTCTGAAGGGGATGCTCAGGCTGTGCAAGCTTTTAATCGCTATGCCCGTGATTACATTTTCATGCTACGCAATCATATCAACAAAGAGGATCAGGTACTCTTCCCCATGGCCGACCATGTGGTACCGGAAAATATGAAGGAAAATTTACTGGAAGACTTTAAGAAAATAGAACAGGAAGCCGGTAACAGACGACACCGTGAATATATTCAACTTGCCCGGCAGCTCTGTGAACAATATCAGGTACCTTTTTTGAATGAGGATCAAATTCCCAATATTCATTTAGAATTTCTAACGCAGTAATTAATACAAAACTGAACCATGGACCCCTGTAAAGATGAAAAGAGTCCATTTATTGGATGTTTAACACCTCCGGATCCCAAACTGGTAGCTGAGGGATGGCAACGACGTTTCATTGCTGATGAGCGCATGGCACGTGATGCTGTTGAAGCCTACACAGCACTTGGTTTCGAGGTCAAGCTTGTTCCTTTAAAACCTCAGGAATTTCTTGATGAATGCAACGAGTGTCGGGTTCAGGTGGAGAAGTTTCACGTGGTTTATACTCGTAAAACTAATTATTCAGCCTGATTTTCTTTTGGAGTATGCGGAGTGACCGTAGAGGTAGGGACTTTCAAAACAGGGGAAGCAAATCTTTGTGGAAAATACTTCAATTTCAGATAGTTGTAAAATTGTGACCCCCCTTTTAAAATCAAGAGAAACACAGCCGGGAACAAAAATACCCCCACAAGAAACCACATAGAGTGGACATAATCCTTACCAAAATAGCCCAGTAAAAAGTATCTGGGTACTCTCCCGACGAATCCCGCACTCATATAGGAAAGCTTTGAATATTGAGTGGTAATCGCATAAATGCGTAAGGCTTCTGTAGGGAGCGGCAAAAACGATGCAAAAGATAATATGAAAAATCTATGTCTATTGAAAAGAGGGGTCATTTTTAAATAAATCCAGGAGTTCTTAAATTTAGCGATATTCTTAAATTTGAACAATCGGGTAAAAAGTAGATATTCCGATAAATAGGCTACCATAGTGGCCAGACCGGCCAGGAAAGCCACCGGAGCAGGATGAGCATTTCTCACAGCAATCAGCACAAGAATATTTGCAGGTAGTGGGAAATAGGCCGTGGCTGTGCACATTAACAAAAAGAAACTCAAAAGACTTAAAGCATCTTTATCAGGGGAAACAATTTTGTGATTTACAAAAAACCAGTAACAGACCAGCAGAATTATCGCAAAAGAAGCTTTAAAAAGATCTGACAGACTGTTAATCTTGATTTTCATACCCTAAATATAGAAAACCTGAATTTAAGGTACAACCTTTTTGTAAATCAATTCAATAAAAAAGCCACTGGAGAAATAAGGCTCTCCAGTGGCTGTACCAAAAAACTCGACGGTGCCTACTTTTTGTTGGTCATTGTGTGTAGCGGAGAAAGAACACTGGAACTGGCACCACCGCCGGTAGCACAACCGTGCCCGTTTTTCCCGTTTCCATTAGCCGGTTCATCCTGAATCACCTTAAGCGTATGTTTAAATTCGGGCATATCCACATCATGTCCGCCAGCGTAAATCTTATGCCGTCCACGAGTTTTGAACCATTCGGCCGTGGTAGCCGTCATGTGCATATTCTCGATAATCTGTCTCCAGCCCACTCCAGTGTTGTAGGCACAGAAGGAAATTTCACCTTCCTGAGTTCCATAAGGAATGACGCACATTTCAGTTCTGCGGAAATCGTAGACCCAGAGGTCCTGGAACCACATGCCGCCAACCCATAGTGGGAACCATTCGTTTTTCTTTCTCTCGCGTCGATCTTCAACGAATTCGCCGGTAATAGCACCACCCGAATGCATATCAAATTGACGAATCATTTCACGAATACTGAACCCGGGAGGGGCTTTCTCAGGAATGTAGTTACGAGCAAAGGACATAGCCACCTGGGCTGCCGTCAATGTGCGACCCCGTGAAGTATCCGTTATGGTGTGGATGTCCTTAAAGAACTGATCCATGTTAAAGAACTCAGAAATCGGGGCCCAGGCACCCGTGCGTTTGTTAACCATTAAAATTGTGGCGATACCACAATTGGGGTGGCAGGAGCAATTTAAGCCGCCGAAATTAACCTCAGGGCCGCGTAACATGTCAGCGATGGCTGAGAAAGAGCTTAAGCATGAAAGCGGGAACCAGTCACGCAATGGTTCGGTGAAGCCCATACTATTTTTAACATCATGAGCCAGATGGGAAAGTGTGTAGCGCTGCCGCATGCGCCGTTCATCACTGATATCTTCATCCCGACCGGTAAAGGAGACCGGTTGAAAACAGATGGCGCTGATCTTATCGGGATTTTCCATGGCGAATTTAATAATGGGCCCAA